>CBDUBO010000137.1:0-6467 GCA_965365405.1 uncultured Rhodothermales bacterium
CGTGGAAAAAGACGGCCCCGCGAAACGTGCCGTCGCCGCCGATGCCGACGAGCGCATCCACGCCTGCTGCGCGGAGGTTGTCGGCAGCCTGCGCCCGCCCTTCAGGGGTGCGGAACGTCTGCGAGCGGGCACTTTTGAGGATCGTGCCCCCTTTCTGGACGATGTTGGAGACAGAACGGCCGTCCATCTCCACAAAGTCGCCGTCGATCATGCCTGCGTAGCCGCGCCGCACGCCCAGCACTTCGAGGTCGTTGGCGACGGCCGTGCGCACGACGGCGCGCAGGCAGGCGTTCATGCCCGGCGCGTCGCCTCCAGACGTGTAAACCGCGATGCGATGAACTTCAGACATTGGGTAGAGGATTGGGCGGGTAGATATAGCTTGACTTGCTGAGATAGCGCGCACCCCTCCCTTGAGGGAGGTGCCCCGCAGGGGCGGAGGGTGTTTGCCACCCGCTCGCATCGTGCCCAACACCCCCACCCCCCCAAGTGGGGAGCCCCCTCAAGGGGGCGGTTTCACGTCTGCTCAACCTCATCGCGTTTAGCTATAGTTGGGGGGTTGGAGGTGGAAATGACGGCTTGACCCTCTCACCCTCTCACAAACCAACCATCCGCGAGCAGAGCAGGCTTACCCGCTCACCCGACCGGGCGGGCGACGATAATGCCGGTCTGCACCTTGACGCCTTCGATGTAGGACTGCAAATCGGGCGAGACTTTGACCCCGTCCGTGGTGGAGGCGTGCATGAAGCCCTTGCGCCCGTTTCCAGCGTCGTAGACGAGGCCGGTGTGCGTCACGTCCAGCCCGGCGATATGGGTGGCTGTGGCCACGATGTCGCCCGCCTGAAGCATGGGGTACACCTCGCGGATGCGGTTCTGCGGCACGTAGTAAAGCTGGTAGTCGCGCAGGTCGCGTTCCATCTCGACGATGCCGCGGAACAGGCTGTCGCTGGTCACCAGGCGCGGGTAGCTCTGGCGGTGCGTGCTCATGAAATCAATCTTCTTGTCGTACTTCTGCCCGCCGATTTCCTGGGTCACGTTCTCGACGAGGCCGCGCCGCTCGTTGTCGCGGATCCAGTCGCTGAAGTAGTGCAGGCGGCTGCAATAGCCGTTCATCTGCCCGCCGCGGTAGCGCGCCTCCTCGATGCGGCGGAGGTATCCATCGTAGGAATAATCCTCCGCGACGATGCCGCGCCCCAGCGCCATCATGCTCTCGACGAAGAGCACGCAGTCGAACTTGTCGAGCGGGGCGACGAGGGTTTCTTCTTCGGGTTCGTCCAGCACGCCGGCCACGTAGGGGGTGCCGCGCAGCCTTTCGCCCAGCTTCTGCATCACCACGCCGAGCGGCTCCGCGTGCAGGTTTTCCTGCCGCGCATAAGCCATGAGGCGGTTGAAGATGGGGTCGGCGGCGGTGTCGGCCACAACCGCGACGGGCGCCTCGGCGGGTGCCGGCGCGGGTTCGCAGGCGGCAGCGGTGAACACGAGCGCGCCCAGGAGAAAGGACTGAAGGGGCATGGCGGAGGGTAAAAACGACGGCGGTTGAATGATAGAGTCGCCCGCAGGTTGCCTGCCCGCTTTTCACCAGCGCGCCGGCTGCCGCAGCGCCTCGGCCAGCATCCGCTCGTACACGTGCCGCGGAATCTCGTGCGCGCCGAAGCCCGCCAGGTGCGGGGTGAGGAACTGGGTGTCGAGCAGTACGAAGCCGCCCCGCCGCAGCTTTTCGACGAGGTGAACAAGCGCGACTTTCGAAGCCTCGGGAACGTCGCTGAACATGGACTCGCCGAAAAAAGCGGCGCCGAGGGCCACGCCGTAGAGGCCACCCACCAGTTCCCCTTCCTGCCGGCACTCGACGCTGTGGGCAAAGCCGAGGTGGTGCAGGCGCGTGTACGCTTCGACGATCTGCGGCGAAATCCACGTCTCGTCGCGGGCGGCGCAGCCCGCCATCGTCGCGGCGAAGGCCCCGTCGAAAGCGACCTCGAAGCGTTCTTTGCGCACCAGCCGCGCCAGGTTTTTCGAGACGTGAAAGCGCGCGTCGAGCGGGATGATGGCGCGAGGGTCAGGCCGGTACCAGCTCAGCCCGGTTGCCGGATCGTCCATCGGGAAGATGCCGGAGGCGTAGGCGGCCAGCAGGCGTTCCGGCGCGAGGTCGGGGTGCATAGAGGGCAGAAGGCGTTGAACGGGCGGCAGGCGTGGCGGCGGGCGGGCACCCGTATCTTGCGGCACCATTCCGCACGATCATGGCCCAACCTCCCGCCCGATACCGCGCCCGCACCGACAACGCAGAGTACGCCGTCGAGGTCGCTTCCGACCACCTCACGCTCGGCGGTGAGCGCCGCGAGGCGCACCTGCGCGCCGTGTCAGGCGCGAGCTATGTGCTCAGCCTCGACGGGCGGCAGCACCGCGTGGCAGTTGAAGGGCGCGAGGGCGACACGCTGACGCTGCGTGTGGACGGCACCCGCCTGACCGTGGACGTGAGCGACGCGCAGCGCCTGCTCCTCGAATCATTCGGGCTCGACGCGGGCGCGGGTGCGGCGCAGCGCGAGGTCAAAGCGCCCATGCCCGGCCTGGTGCTGAACGTGCGCGTCCAGCCCGGCGACGCCGTCGAAGCCGGGCAGGGACTGCTCGTCCTTGAAGCCATGAAGATGGAGAACGAGATCCGGGCCGCGCACGCCGGCACGATTGCGCGCGTGCACGTGACCGCCGGGCAGGCCGTCACCAAAAACGCCCTTCTGGTCGAGTTTGAGGGGTGAGTGATGGGCGATTCGTCAATGGGCGATGATCAATCTGCCAGCAGAAATAAGGCGCGGTTGCATCTCCTTGCCCATTGACGATTGAATGTTGCCCATTGCCCATTTCAGAAGCCGATGATGTAGCCCGCACCCCGATTCTCTGCCTCGAAGCGGCCCAGCGCGCGGACGACGCCTTCGCGCGGCGTGCCGCCGGGCAGCGCAAGCAGCCCCTCCAGATCAATCTCGAACCTCCCGGCGACAAGCGTGTCCGTCACGGTTTCGAGCGTGAGGGTGCCACCCGTGGCGCGCAGGTTCACGTTGAGGCCGCGCCGGTAGCGGGCAGAAAACCCCTGCGGCACGCCCCGGTTGCGGATGGAGTCGGCGGGAAACGGCTCGACAGGGTAGGTACCCGGCGCCGGAAACTGCGCATCGCCGCGCGTCAGGAAGATGCCACCACCGAAGTCAAAACCGATGTCGAGGCGCACCACGCTTACGGGCTTGCCTGTGGAGCCGTCCACCACGTCGCCGAAGTGCGCCCGCCCGCGCAGCGTGTCCGGCATCGAACCGACGAGAAAGACTTCATATTCGGCGTCTTCGGGCGCTACCACTTCCGGGGCTAGCGAGTCGCCCGGCACGCCCGTTTCCGGCCCCTCGGCGTTGGAGCACGCGAGCAGCAGTAGAGGCAGCAGAACGCAGAGGAGGACGCGCACGGAGCAGGCAGAGGCGGAAGCGTGCCGAAAGTAGGGCACCCTGCCGGGCTAAGAGGCCTCTTCAGCGGGATTTTTACGCGATTCGGGCGTCAGGATGAGGCGCGCGCCCCGGTCGTAGGTGAAGTAGCTGTGTACCCAGTTGACGAACACGTTGGCGCGGTTGCGGAAGCCCACGAGCATGATGAGGTGCAGAAACACCCACGCCATCCAGGCCAGCCACCCCTTGAAGTGAACCCGCCCGAACAGCTCGGCCACGGCGGCATTGCGCCCGATGGTGGCCATCTTGCCCTTGTCCCGGTAGCGGAACGGGCGCAGCGGCACGCCCGCGCTGCGGCGGACGATCTGGCCCGCCACGTGCCTGCCCTGCTGGATGGCGACGGGAGCAAGCTGCGGCAAGGGCTTCCCGTCCGGCCCTTCACACGCCGCGATGTCGCCGATGGCGAAAACGGCAGGGTCGCCGGGCAGCGTGAGTTCGGGCGTGACGACGAGTCTTCCGTCGCGGGCGAGTGGGCTTTCCAGCTTTTGCGCGAGGGGGCCGGGCGCAACGCCTGCGGCCCACACGAGTGTCTGCGTGGCGATACGCTCGCCGCCTTCGAGCACGACGCCACCGGCCTCCACGCGGGCCACGGCCACGCCCGTGCGCACCTGCACGCCGCGTTTTTCGAGCACGCGCCGCGTGTACTGCTGCTGCTTTTCGGGATACGAAGTCAGCAGCCCGTCCATCCGTTCGAGCAGGACGACGCGGGCCACCTTTGCCGCGTCGAACGTCTTGTAGTCGCGCCTGAGGGGGATGCGGAATAGCTCGACGAGCGCGCCGCAGAGCTCGACGCCCGTCGGTCCGCCGCCGACGACGGCAAACGTGAGCGCGCCTTCGCCTGCCTCCTCGCCCAGCACGCTGTACCGCTCGAACTGCGCGAGCACGTGGTTGCGCAGCTGCACGGCGTCTTCGAGGCTTTTGAGCGCAAAACCGTGCTCCCGCGCCCCCTCGACGCCGTAGTAGCCCGTCACCGCACCCGTGGCCACGACGAGCGTGTCGTAGTCGAGCAATCGCCCGCTCTCGAACGCAATCGTCCGCGTGTCCCGATCTACGCCTACCACCCGGCCCATCCGAAAGTCCACGTTCGGCGCTTTCTGTAAGATGTCACGCACGTTGTGGGCGATCTCGGCGGGTTCGAGGCCGGCCGTCGCCACCTGGTAGTAGAGCGGCTGGAACTGGTGGTAGTTGTGCTGATCCACGACGGTGACGCGCACCGGCGCTTTCCGCAGCGTCCGCGCCACGTTGAGGCCCGCAAACCCGGCTCCGAGAACGACGACGTGGTGCATGAGGCAGAGAGGCATGTTGCGCCGAGAGGCGAGGTGCCGAAGATAGCACCGTCCGGGTTTCGAGACGGGCATCGTGGCGGGCTCGTCACGGGCGATTGAACGGCCCCCCCGGCGGGCGCACTACCTTTGAGGCAGCGCCATTTCCTGCCATGCCTCGCCTTCTGCTGCTGTTTGCCCTCCTGTGCACGTCCGCGCTTCCTGTGGGCGCGCAGCCTTTCTACTTCGGCGCGGCGGACGCGCCCGAAGAGTACGTAGCCGAGTCGTGGTGGAACCAGCGGCGGGCCCTGGAGGCGCGGGGCGGCGTCTCGCTTATCGGACCGCAGTGGCGCGGGGCCGTGGGGCTGGTGGCCGAGTACGCGCGCCCGCGCTTCTCGGCGCGGTTGGGCGGCACGCTGCACGCTGGGCCGCTGGGCTTTTTCGACAGCGACGCCGACGAGCCCTACGACGTGCTGCGCCTGGTGCGCTTTGCGCGCTACGATCCGCCGGGCGGCAAAACGGGCGTTTACGCGCGCGTCGGACCGAGTCAGAACGTCCGGCTGGGCACGGGCCACCTGGTCAACTTCTTCTCGTCTCAAACGGCGTGGGACCGGCGCACGACGGGTGCCGAAGTCGCCGTCCGGACGCCGCTGCTCGCGCTCGACGCTTTTTCGGAGGACGTGCGGCTGAACCGACTGGTGGGCGGCTACGCCCGCTTCACGCCCCGGCTGGGCGCGGACGGCACGCTCTTGTCCTCCCTCCAACTGGGCGGCACTTACGTGCGTGACCTGAGCAGCCAGCGCCATCACATCGAGGCGTTCGGGCTCGACCTCTCGCTCGACCTTATCGAGTCGGGCGACTTCGACGTGCGGCCCTACGTGTCCGTGGCGCGCATCAGCGGGTATGGAGAGGGGCTGGCCACGGGCATCGTGCTCGAAAACCTCAACTTTCTCGAAGCCGCCCGCCTCCAGTCGCGTATCGCGCTCACCTACAGCGGCGAGGATTTCCTGCCCGGCTATTTCGGTACGTTTTACAGCGTGCAGAACCCCGGCGCGCGCATCGTGGACTCGGACAAGTACCTGAGCGATGAGTTGCGTCAGGATACGATTGGCGTGGGACTGGCCGCCGTGCGCGGCGGCAGCGGCTTTGTCACCGAACTGCGGTTGCTGCTTTTTCAGCGCTTCCAGATCTGGCACAGCTTCTATCGGCACTATGGCCTCCAGCCGCTCTCGTCTCACCACTTCCGCATCTATTTTCAGATGCCCGAGCAGATCGAGTTCAGCCTCGGCATCGACCGCGAGGGGCTTCGCAGCTTTCTGTCGCTGTTCAACCAGTACAACGACCAGAGCACGCTCGTGCTGTCGGGCCGCTACCGCGCCTTCGGGCCGCTCGTCGTCGGGCTCGATGCGCGCTACACGTTCGAGCGGCTCAACGTGCGGGCCGGGCAGGAGCGTTTTCTGGCGCAGCGTCGCTTCGAACCGTATGCCGCCTTCCGGCTGCTGTTGTAGCCGCGTGCTACTCCAGCGCGCCAAGCGCCGCGCGGCACGCCGCGAGGGCCGTGGCAAAGGGGCGGTCGGCGCTGGTGTCGGCGGCAGCAGCGCGGGAGAAACGGCGGTTTTCCGTTCCCCGCGACACTTCCACGAACACGAGAGGACCCATTTCAGCCACGCGCGCGTCCGCGCCGAGCGCCGCTGCCGCCGCCCACAGCCTTTCGACGGTAGCGGCGGGCACCGTC
>CBDUBO010000138.1:0-6462 GCA_965365405.1 uncultured Rhodothermales bacterium
ACCGCCGCCTCCACCTCGTTGACGATGGTGAACAGGTCGCCCGCGAGCCGCCCGCACGTGGGGCACGCGATGATGTTGACGCCCGGACGACCCAGCCGCAGCGCCTTGAGAATCTGGTGGCCCACCTCGACCTCGTGAACCGAGTCGGCGGCCAGGCTCACGCGGATCGTGTCGCCGATGCCGTCGGCCAGGAGGCTGCCGATGCCGATGGAGCTTTTGATGGGGCCCATCGAGAGCGAGCCGCTTTCGGTGACGCCCAGGTGGAGCGGGTAGTCCGTGCGCTCGGCCAGCAGGCGGTACGCCTGGATCATGAAGAACACGTCCGAGTGCTTGACCGAGATGATCACGTCCCGGAAGCCCTCGCGCTCACAGATCTCGACGTGGCGCATCGCGCTCTCGAAGAGGGCCTCGGGCTGCGGGTAGCCGTACTTGTCGAGGATGTCCTTTTCGAGCGAGCCGCTGTTGACGCCGATGCGGATGGGGATGCCCTTGGCCTGCGCGGCCAGCAGCACCTCGCGTTCCCACTCGTGCTTGCCGATGTTGCCCGGATTGATGCGCACCTTGGCCACGCCCGCCTCGATGGCTTGGAGCGCGTACTGGTGATTGAAGTGGATGTCCGCCACGATGGGCACCGGACTGCCCTGCACGATGTCGCGCAGCGCGGCGACGTCTTCCGGGCGCGGCACCGCCACGCGCACGATGTCGGCCCCGGCCTCGGCCAGCCGCCGAACCTCGGCCAGCGTCTTGTCCACGTCGTGCGTTTTGGACGTGGTCATGGACTGCACGGAGATGGGGGCACCGCCCCCGATCTGTACGGGGCCAACGTGAACGGCCCGGCTGATGCGGCGTGGTCTCTGCATTAGAAGCTGGTCATTGGTCGTGGGTCATTGGAGGCTCAGATCCAGCCAATGACCCATCTCCAATGACAGATGACTTAAAAAGTTGTGAGCGAGTAGGCCGGGCGGGTCGTGTCCGGCACGGCCTGGCGGACGCTGTCGGGCGGCAGCCGTTCGAGTGAATCGGCGGGGACGGGGTTTTTCCAGCGCAGCGCGACGAGGAGGGGCTTGTGGTCGGAGAGGGCCACGTCGGGCACGCGCGCAGCCACGACCTCCCACGCCGGACTCGCCAGCACGAAGTCTATGCGTGCGATGGGCAGACGCACGTGGTAGGTTGCTCCCCAGCCGCGCCCGGCTTTGCGGAACGCATCCTGCAAGCCCTCACTCACGCGGCGGTGCGTCCAGTTGTGCGCTGTGCTGTTGAGGTCGCCCGCGACCAGTACGGGCACGGTTTCGCCCGCGATAAGCGCGCGCAGCGTGTCCGCCTCGACGGTGCGGTAGAGGATGGCCTCGCGGTACTGACGCAGAAACGGTCGCCACGTCTGCTCTTTGCGCAAACTCGCCGGGTCGGCGTTCCACGGCTTGGCACGCCCGTAGGAGCGCAGGTGGACGTTGTAAATAACGGCCGGGCGGCCCTGCCAGCGGAAATACGTGCGCTGCAACTCCGTGTACACCTCGCCCGGCACCAGTTGCAGCCGCAGGTTGTCCGTGCGGTCGAGCGTAAAGCGGGCCAGCGTGTTGTTGTGCGCGTAGTGATAACGCGCCTCGAACGGCCAGCGCAGCCTGTACCCCAGCCGGTGCTCGACAAGCGAGATGTGGGGGTTGAAGACGACGAGGGTGTCGCCGAGGGCAAGCGCCCCGGCCTCCTGCACCGCGATGGCGTCCGGGGACACCTGCCGCACGAACTGCACCACCTGCTCGGCCCGGACGGAGTCGGGCACGCCGCCCCAGTAGCGCGGCAGGTTGTAGGTAAGCAACGTCAGGTCGGCGGGCTGCGGCTCGCTTCCGCCGGGGAGGGGTATGCCGAAGCGCCAGAGGATGAGTCCGACGGCGAAGATGTGGATGAGCCGACCCGGCCAGCGCCGCAGCAGCACCACGAGCGTGGCCAGCACAACGAGCAGGCTCAGAAACGGCAATCCCACCGACACCAACTGGAGCCACCACCACGTGCTATCGGGCCGGACGTAGCGTGCGGCGTAGGCCACCGCGAAGGCGGCGAGCAGCAGGATGTCGAGCGTGACGAGTAGACCGCGGAAAAATCGGCGCATGGGGGGCGAACGGAGGCAGGGGCGGCCGGATGCTCAGCGGCGGCTGTATTCGTCGAGAATGCGCCGCTCCTCGGCGGTGAGGGCGTCGCGCCCCTCGGCGCTGATCTTGTCGAGGATGCGGTCCACCTCGGCCTGCGTGGCCCGTCGCGGGCGGGCGGGCGCGGTTTCCAGGTGCGTGACGCGAGCAGGCGCAGGGGCAGCGGCGCGCGCGCGTGGTTTTGCCACCCGGCTGCTGCGTCCTCTGCCCGTGAGCACGTCCGCCCACGAGTGCAGGTCGGCCCCGCGCTTTTCCGCCGTGCTGAGCAGGAACGCCGCCAGCACGCCGCCCACTTCGAAAACGAAGTAGAACGGCCCACTGAGCAGGAGCGCCAGCACGAGAAAGCCAAAGACGACGTAGAGCAGCCGCACCGCGCCGATGAACAGGAGCCCGATCTGGCGGTCGGGGTAGCGCGTAGCCACCGCCATCATCACGCCCAGCACGGCAGCGTTCGCGCCCTCGACGGGAAAGGCAGAGCCGCCTACGACGGCCACGAACGCCATGGCCGCCAGCGCCCCACCCAGCGCCGACACGAAGTACACGACGAGCAGCCACGCGCCGCCCAGCATCCGTTCCATTTCCTCGCCCACCCACACCAGAATGAGCACGTTGAACAAGACCTGCAAGAACCCGCCGATGCCGCCCGCCAGGTGCGTCACGGCGTGCGTCAGCAGCGTCCACGGTGCGTACAGCAGGCCCGTGGGCGTAGGCGTGAGCGCCAGAAACCGCACCGCCGCCACTTCGAGCACGCCCACCCACTGGAAAAGCAACAGGTAGAGCGCGTAGATCACCACGTTGGCGGTGACGAGCCCGCGCAGCACGGGCGGCAGGCCGCGGTACCAGGTGAGAAAAGGGTTCATGCGATTTCGGATTGCGGATTTGAGACGCTGGATTGTGGAGCGCGCATCCGGATTCAAGAGCGATCCCTGGTGGCGATCAGCAAAATCCGAAATCCGCACTCCCCAATCTGCACGCCCTTCATCCCATCAGGCGCTCGCGCGGCTTGAGGGGCAGCTTGCCGCGCCAGTAGAGGATGAGCACGAGCCCGAAGGCCATGCCCGCCAGATGCGCAAAGTGGGCAATGCCGGAGTTCGTGTTGGCCAGCCCCGACCACAGCTCCAGCACGCCGTAGAGCACCACGAAGTACTTGGCCTTGATGGGAAAGAGAAAGTAGACGTAGATGGGCGTTTCGGGAAACATCATCCCGAAGGCGAGCAGGATGCCGTACACCGCGCCCGACGCGCCTACCGTGGGCACGGGAAAGCCGCTGGCCTGCGCCTGCATCGTCGTCACGAAAAGCTGCACGAGGCCGGCTCCGATGAGGCACACGAAGTAGAAGATGGCGAAACGGCGCGAGCCCCACGAATTTTCGAGCGCCGTGCCGAAAATCCAGAGGGCGAACATGTTGAACAGGATGTGGGTGAAGCCGCCGTGCAAGAAGCCGTAGGTGAGCACCTGCCAGGGCCAGAAGTCGCCCAGTTCGCGCAGGCCGTAGGGCGTCCGCACGAGGTCGGGGAAGTTGCCCACGGGCCAGAGGGCCAGCCACTTGTCGAGAAGCGCCGCCGTCGGCGGCACCATCGTCGCCAGGAAGAACAGCCCGTTGAGGATGAGCAGGTTCTTGATGACGGGCGGAAACGCCGAGAACTGCGTCTGCGGCTGGTAGGATTGGTACATGAAGAAGAGGTTGGAGGTTAGAAGTTGGAGATTGGGAGAGGCTTGCCGACCCCTGATCTCCAACCTCCAGCCTCATCGGCCGGGCGCGGTTATAGCCGCCGGGCGGGGGTCAGGTTGCAGGGTTTTCCCCTCGGCGCGCCCTTTGCAGGCGCGGGCGGCTGAACCGTGCCTTCCAGCCCGCGTAGCGCCCTCTGCCACCCCCGTTCCCGTTCCGCCGCGCCCGATGTCCTCTTCCCCCCACCCACCTTCTGCTGCGCGTCCCCGCCGCCGGTGGCTGCGCCGGCTGGGCTGGGCGCTGGGCGTCGTGGTGACGCTGCCCCTCGTGGCGGCCGCCGGGCTGGGCCTGTACGCGCTCACGCTCAAAGCGGACCTGCCCGACCTCTACGAGCTGCGCCACCCCGACCTCGCCCTCTCATCCGTCGCCTACACCGCCGACGGCGTCGAAATCGCACGCTACCACCGGCAGCACCGGATGTGGGTGCCGTTTGAAGACATTTCCCCTCACGTCGTGCGCGCCCTCATCGCTACCGAGGACGTTCGCTTCTACCGTCACCGAGGCGTGGACTACCGCCGCCTCCTCAGTTCGGCATACCTGACGGCGCGGGGGCGGCAGCAGGGCGGCTCGACGGTCACGATGCAGCTGGCACGCAACCTGTTTCCCGCCGTCGGGCGCGAGGCTACGCCCACACGCAAGCTGCGCGAGATCATGACGGCGCGACGGCTCGAAAAGGCGTACGGCAAGACGGAGATCGTCGAGATGTACCTCAACACCGTGCCGTTCGGCTTCAACGCCTACGGCATCGAAGCGGCGGCGCAGGTGTATTTCGGCAAAGCCGCAAAGGGGCTTCAGCCCGCCGAGGCGGCCCTCCTGGTGGGAATGCTACGGGCCACGACAGGGTACAACCCTGTCCTCAACCCCGAGGACGCCCGGAAGCGCCGCAACGTCGTCCTGGCCCTCATGGCCACACATGGCGCGCTCCCGGCGGCGGAGGCTGCGCACCTGCAAAGGCAGCCGCTCGGCCTCGAGTTCTCCACACCCGACCCAACGGACTCGGCCGCGCCGCACTTTGCGGCCTTCGTGCGGACGTGGGTGGAGGGCTGGTGCCAGAAAAACGGCTGCGACGTGGAGCGCGACGGCCTGCGCATCCACACCACCCTTGACAGCGAGTTGCAGGCGCTCGCCGAGGACGCCTTGGCCCGCAAAGCCGCCGCCCTCCAGGCCATCGCCGACGACGAGTGGAGCCTTTCGCCGCGCGGCGTGGGGCTGAATACCCCCGCCGACGCCGCGCGGCGATCCGGCGCGTTCGGGCGCTTCTGGCGCGCCCGCCGCAGCACCGTCACGGCGTGGATCAAAGGCACGCCGCGCTACCGTAGCCTCGTCGCCACGGGCGTCTCCCCCGCCGACGCCCTTGCGCGGCTGGAAACCGATGCTGCCTTCGCGGACTCGCTGCGCCTGGCCCGCACCCGCCTGGACGCCGGCCTCGTCGCTATCGAGCCGCAGACGGGGCACGTAAAAGCGTGGGTGGGCGGACGCGACTTTGGCGCGGACGCCTTCGACAAAGTGGCGCAGGCCCGCCGCCAGCCCGGCTCTACGTTCAAGCCGTTCGTGTATGCCGCCGCCGTGGACTGGGGCTTCCGCCCCGACGACCCCGTCGAGGACCGTGTGCAGAGCTACAGTCTGGACGAGGGGCGGCAGCAGTGGACGCCTACCAACGCCGGGGGCGGAGCCAGCGGGGCTACCATCACGCTGCGAGACGCGCTCGTGTATTCCAAAAACACCGTCAGCGCCCACCTCATCCACGAAGTCGGGCCTGGCTACGTGGCCCGCATCGCCCGGCGCATGGGCATCGTGAGTCCCATGCGCGAGGTACCGTCGCTGGCCCTCGGCACGAGCGAGGTGACACTGCTGGAGCTGGCGGCGGCCTACGGCACGTTTGCGCAGAACGGCACACGCCGCCTGCCCGTCGTCGTCACGCGCATCGAAAGCCGGGACGGGACGGTGCTGGCGACGTTCGAGCCGGGCGCAGAGCGCGCCCTGAGCGGCTCGACGGCCTACACGGTGCTCGACATGATGCGCGGCGTCGTGGAGCGCGGCACGGGCGCGGCCATCCGCACCACGTACGGCATCGCAGGCGATCTGGCGGGCAAGACGGGTACGACGCAGGAAGGAGCCGACGGCTGGTTTGTACTCGTCCACCCGCATCTGGTGACGGGCGCGTGGGTCGGCTTTCCCGACCGCAGCGTGACGTTCCGGTCGAGCTACTGGGGCCAAGGCGGCCACAACGCGCTCCACATCGTCGGCGACTTTTTCCGCCAGGCACAGCAGGGCCGCTTTGGGCTGGATGCCGATGCGGCGTTCGAGCCGCCGCCGGGCTTTCTGCCGCCCTCGCCCCGCGAATCGCCGTGGTGGATGGATGATTCGCTGGATGTTGAAAGCAACGCCTACGACGCGCTGCGGACCGATACGCTCTACCGCCCGCCATCCCGCGAGGCGTACCGGGAGGAACGCGGGCGCGCCGAGCCCGCGCCTGTGCTGGACGCCGAGCCCGTCCGCACGAAAGCACCGACGCCCGCCCCGCTCCAGCCCGCCGCGCCTACCGCGCCGCCCCCCAAACTGCCCCCCGCGCGCGGCGGCAACGGGATGTAG
>CBDUBO010000139.1:0-6420 GCA_965365405.1 uncultured Rhodothermales bacterium
CGGTAGCTTTTGTACTTGCGGCCTTCGTAGAGAATGGTTTCACCCGGACTCTCATCCACGCGGGCAAACATGCCGCCGATCATGACGGACGACGCCCCGGCGGCAAGTGCCTTGGGAATGTCGCCCGTCTGTTTGACCCCGCCGTCGGCGATGAGGGGCACGTCTGCGTCCCACGCCACGCGGGCGCAGGTCATGACGGCCGTAAGCTGGGGCACGCCCACACCCGCCACGACGCGCGTGGTGCAGATGGAACCGGGCCCGATGCCCACCTTGATCCCGTCCGCCCCCGCCGCGATGAGATCGCGCGTGGCTTCGGGCGTGGCCACGTTGCCCGCGATCACGTCGAGTCCGGCGTATTCGCTTTTGATCCGCTCGACGGTCCGGAGCACGCCTTCGGAGTGCCCGTGCGCCGTGTCCACGATCACGAAGTCCACCTCGGCCTTGAGGAGCAGACCTACCCGCTCAGCCACGTCTGCCGTCACGCCCACGGCGGCCCCCACGCGCAGGCGGCCATGCTCGTCTTTGCAGGCGTTGGGATAGCGCCGCTTTTTCTGGATGTCCTTGAAGGTGATGAGTCCCTTCAAAAAGCCCCGCTCGTCCACGACGGGCAGTTTCTCGATTTTGTGCTGCTGCAAGAGCGCCTCGGCCGCATCGAGCGTTGTACCCACGGGGGCCGTCACGAGCGGCGAGGCCGTCATCACGTCCAGGAGCAGCACCGAGGGGTCGGGCTGGAAGCGCAGGTCGCGGTTGGTGACGATGCCCATCAGGCGACGGTCGTAGTCCACAACGGGAATGCCGCCGATGGAGTAGCGCGACATCATGGCCCGCGCCTCTCCCACCGTGCTGTCCGGCTTGAGGGTAATGGGGTCGAGGATCATGCCGCTCTCGCTCCTTTTGACGCGACGCACCTGGGCGGCCTGGTCTTCGGGCGTCATGTTTTTATGGAGCACACCCACACCGCCTTCACGTGCCATGGCAATGGCCATGTCCGCCTCCGTGACCGTATCCATCGCCGCCGACAGCAGCGGGATTTGTAGCGCGATGTTGCGCGTCAGGCGCGAGCGCAGTTGTACGTCGCGCGGCATCACGGAAGAGCGTCCCGGAATGAGGAGAACGTCGTCGTAGGTGAGGCCTTCGAGGGCGATTTTTTGCATTGCAATAACGGTTTGCTACGTTTTCAGCTTGACCTGACGCTTCAGCTTGGCCACCTCGTGCGGCAACAGCCGCCGCCACTTGCCCCGGCGCACGCCCTCTACTGTGAGCCCGGCGTAGCGCACGCGCTCCAGTTCCTCCACCTCGTGCCCCAGGTGCTCCAGCATCCTTCTAATCTGGCGGTTACGACCTTCGTGGAGCTGCACGCCGATCTCGTGCAGGTCGGGCGGATTGAGATAGACGGCGTCATCGAAGCGGGCCTCGCCGTCGTCGAGCGTGACGCCTTCGAGTAGCTGCTGGAGTTCGTGCGGCTTGATGGGCGCGCGGGTGCGGACGCGGTACAGTTTTTCGACGCCGTAGGACGGGTGCGTGAGCCGGTGCGCCAGTTCGCCGTCGTTGGTGAGCAGCAGCACGCCCGTCGTGTGACGGTCGAGGCGGCCTACGGGAAACAGGCCGCTCATCTCCTCCTCGGGCAGGCTGACGAGTTCGAGCACAGTGCGCCGCCCCTTCTCGTCGCTGGCCGTGGTGATGGTGTCGCCCGGCTTGTTGAGCAGCAGGTACACCTGCTGTCCGAGCGAGACGATACGCCCGCCCACCTCGACGCGGTCGCCGGGGTTGACCGCCACGCCCATCTCGCTCACCACCTCGCCGTTGACGCGCACCTTGCCCGCCGCGATGAGTTCGTCGGCTTTGCGGCGCGAGGCCACGCCGGCGCGGGCGAGAAAGCGGTTGAGGCGCATGGCCTCTTCGACAGGCTGCGCCGCCGGGGCCTCCATCTTGCGCGAGGGCCGGGGTTTGCGCGGCGGTGGCGGACGGTCGGAGTCGGGTTCACGCCGTGGGCGCTGTGGCTTCATCATCGGAAGGGTTGGCGGGGGGCGCGCCGTCCTGCACGTCGCGCAGAAGCAGCAGCCGCATCTTTTCGCGGCTAAACGCCGGGGTGTCGAGAAGTTCTTCCACCTCGCGCAGCGTGGGCAAGGCGGCCAAGCTGTCTAGCCCGAAGGTGTCGAGAAAAAGGGAGGTCGTCCCGTAGAGAAGTGGCTTGCCCACGCCGTCGCTGCGCCCGGCAATCTCCACCAGCCCCATCTCGGCCAGCCGGCCCAGCGCGTAGCCGCTGTCCACGCCGCGCACGAAGTCCACTTCAGGCTTGGTGACGGGCTGCTTGTAAGCGACGACGGCGAGCGTTTCGAGCAGCGCCCCACTGAGGCGGACGGCTTTTTCTTCTACGTGAGCGGCCTGTACGAAGGCGGCCAGGTCGGCGTGGGTGGCCATGCGGTAGCCGCCGCCCCAGGCCTCGATGGCCAGGCCAGCCTGCCGCCGCGCGTAGTCGGCGCGCAGGTCGAGGACGGCCCTTTCGACGTCGTCCGCCTCCACCGCGACTCCGGTTACGCGACCCAGCGCGGCAGCGAGTTCGGCGGCGGTGCGGGCCTCTGCGGAGGCGAACAGGATGGCTTCGACGGCGGCGCGGTAGAGGGCGGCGCGGCTGCTCTGGCTGGGTTCCATCACGCCTCGACAGGTTCGATGCTGAAGTCGTCCCCTGCGCCGGCGCGCAGGTGCGCCCCCCCACGCCGCACCAGTTCGAGCACGGCCAGAAACGCGGCGATGGCGAAGGGACGAGGCTTCTGCCGCGTGTAGCGCCCGAAAGCGACGGCCCGCCCGCGGGCCAGCAGCACCGAAAGCGCCGCCATCTGCTCCTCGACGGTCACGACGAGCTTTTTCACGGCGTGCTGTACCACCGGGGGCGTGGCCAGCAGCAGTCGGCGCAGCGCCCGCACCAGGTCGGCGCTGCGGTGTCCGCCGAGGGTTTCCACGGTAGTCGTCTCCTCCTCGCCCGCAGGACGGGTGAAGTGGAGTCGTCGCAGTTCGTGGCGCGCATCAAGCGCGGCGGCGGCTTCTTTGAAGCGGACGTATTCGAGCAGCCGCTCCACCAGTTCCTTGCGCGGATCTACGGGCTCACCCGCCTCGTCCACCTCCTCCGTTGGCATCAGCATACGTGCCTTGATCTGGATCAGGAGGGCGGCGAAAAAGATGAACTCGCCGGCTGCGTCCAGGTCCACCCGGCTCAGGTCGCGCACGTAGCCGAGGTACGCCTCAGTGATGCGCGCGATGGGGATGTCATAAATGTCCAGCTCGTCGCGCTGGATAAAAAAGACGAGCAGATCGAGCGGGCCGGCAAACTGCTGGAGCTGGACGGTGAACACGGGCTGGGAATTTGGTCACTGGGCATTGGTCAAATGACCAGTGACGAATGACGAACCTCAAGCAGCAGGCAGCAGGTAAACGGACGAAAACGCTTCGGGCTCGAAAAGCGTCTGCGCCAGTCCGAGGAGGTCGTCCGCGGTAACGGCGTCCACCTCGGCGCTGACCTCGTCGAGCGAGAGTGTGCGGCCAAAATACAACTCCTGCCGTCCCAGCCGCGTCATGCGGCTGCTCATGTTCTCCAGGCCCAGCAACAGGCCGCCCTTCACCTGGTTTTTGGCCTGCATGAGCACGCGTGGACTGATGGGACGGTCGGCCAGGCGGGCCAGCTCACGGAAGATCAGCTTGCGCGCCCGCTCCACGCGCGACGGCTCGGTGGCCATGTACACGCCGAAGTCGCCCGCGTCCTCGTAGTGGTTGAGGTAACTGTAGATGTTGTAGCAGAAGCCGTAGCGCTCGCGGATATTCTGGTTGAGAAGGCTCGACATCCCCCCGCCCAGCACGGTGTTGAGCACGGAGAGCGTGGTGCGGCGCGGGTCGTGTATGGAAAACGTGGGGCGCGTGAACACCAGGTGCGCCTGCGTGATGGGGCGCGTGCTCTCGCTGTGCGTGGGCACGTACGTGGTGGGTGCGGTGCGGTGGAGATCGGTGCCGTGCGGCAGCGCCCCCAGCGCCCGCTCGGCCAGCGCCACCACCTGTTCGGGCCGGACGTTGCCCGCCACGGCCAGCACCACCCGGTTGGCGGCGTAGTGATTGCCCACGTACTGGCGGAGTTGGTCACGCGAGAGGCCGCGCACGCTTTCCTCCGTTCCGATGATGGGCCGCCCGAGCGCGTGATCGCTGTACACGGCGGCCTCCACCTTGTCGAAGATCAGGTCTTCCGGCTGATCCTCGTACATCTTCATCTCTTCGAGGACGACCTCTTTCTCCTTTTCCAGCTCGCCTTCGGGAAAGCGCGGCGACACGACGAGGTCGGCCACCACGTCCACGGCGCGGGCGAGGTGCTCGTCCAGCCCGCGCGCGTAGTAGCACGTGTGTTCTTTCGAGGTGAAGGCGTTGAGGTAGCCGCCCACGGACTCCATGCGCTGCGCGATGTGGTGCGTGCGCCGTTTTTCCGTCCCCTTGAACACCATGTGCTCGATGAGGTGGCTGATGCCGCCTTCGACGTCGCTTTCGTCGCGGCTGCCCACGTGTACCCACACGCCCACGGCCATCGAACGCATGGACGGGATGTGCTCGGCCACGACGCGCACGCCGTTAGAGAGGGTGTGCCGAAAAATGCCCGGCTCGCGCAGGGCTGACTTGGCTTGCTTCATTCCTGACAGATCAGATAAACGGGAGGCGGGCACTGCGCATGGCAGCGACCGCCTCCTGTATGCTTCGGATGGCGTTGGAGGCGCAGGACAGGAGATGGGCGTCTATTCCCAATCTCCAACCCCTTACCTCCTCTACCTCAGTCGTCGCTGCCGCCGCGATCTTCGCGGGGTTCACGGTGCTCGCTGCGTTCGCTACGTTCGCCGCCATTATCCCGGTTGCCTCCATCACGGCCGCCACGGCCCCGGTCGCCACCGCGGTCACGGTCGCCACGGCCTCCGCGGTCACGGTCACCGCCACGGCCTCGGTCGCCGCCACGGCCTCCCCGGTCGCGGTCGCGTCCGCCCTCGCTGCGCGGCGGGCGGGGGCGCTCCTCGTAGCCCTCGGGCTTGGTGAGGAACGGCTTGCGGCTCAGGCGCACCTTGCCGTCGTCGCGCACTTCGATCACCTGCACCTCGACCTTGTCCCCCACCTGGACGTGGTCTTCGGGCTTCTCGACGTAGCCGTAGTCCATCTCCGAGACGTGCAGCATGGCTTCTTTGCCCGGCAGAATCTCGATAATGGCCCCAAAACCGAGCAGGCTCTTGACCGTGCCGTTGTAGTTCTCGCCTACTTCGGGCTTGGCTACGATGCCCTTGATCATCTGGATCGCCTTCATGGCGTCCTCGCCGTCCACGGCGGCCACGGTCACGAAGCCGTAGCCCTCCTTCTCCTCGATCTCGATCTTGGTGTTCGTTTCGCGCTGAATGCCCTGGATGATCTTGCCACCGGGCCCGATCACCGCGCCGATCTGGTCGGCATCGATGGTGATCTGCGTCAGACGCGGCGCGTGCGGCTTGAGGTCGGCGCGCGGCTCGGCAATCGTCTGCTCCATGATGTCGAGGATGTGCTGACGGCCCGCCTTGGCCTGGTGGAGCGCCGTGATCAGGATGTCGCTCGAAAGCCCGCTGATCTTGATGTCCATCTGGCAGGCGGTGATGCCGTCACGCGTGCCGGTCACCTTGAAGTCCATGTCGCCCAGGTGATCCTCGGTGCCCAGAATGTCGCTGAGCACCGCCACGCGCTGCCCGTCCGAGATGAGGCCCATGGCGATGCCCGCGACGGGCTTCCGAATGGGTACGCCGGCGTCCATGAGCGCCATCGAGCCCGAACACACGCTGGCCATCGAAGACGAGCCATTGCTTTCGAGCACGTCCGCGTTGATGCGGATGGTGTAGGGAAACTCGTCGTCCGCGGGGATCATGGGCGCGAGGGCGCGCTCGGCCAGGTAGCCGTGGCCCACTTCACGGCGGCTCACGCCGCGAATAGGCTTGGCCTCGCCGGTCGAGAACGGCGGAAACGCGTAGTGGAGGTAGAAACGCTTGTCCTGCGAATCGAAGATCTGATCCACGGCCTGCACGTCTTTCTTGGTGCCGAGCGTGACGGAGGCGAGCACCTGCGTCTCGCCGCGCGTGAACACGGACGAGCCGTGTACGCGGGGCAGGTAGTCCACCATGCACCAGATGTTGCGGATGTCCTTGAGGCCACGGCCGTCGATGCGGCGGCCTTCGGCGAGGATCATCTCACGCATCGCGCCGCTCTCGACCTGCTCGACGGCCTCTTTGATCTGGCCTTTCGTCCAGCCTTCTTCGGTAAACGGGGCTTCGACGGTGCCCGCTTCGGGGTCGGTCTTGCCGAGGAGGGCTTCCACAACGCGCTGCTTCATCTCGCCCACGCCGCCGTAAAACGTGGCTTTGTGGTAGGGCTGGCGCACGTGGC
>CBDUBO010000140.1:0-6416 GCA_965365405.1 uncultured Rhodothermales bacterium
GCAGGCCGCTGCCGATGAGCAGCGCGGCCAGCCCTCGGCGGGGCAGTCTGCCGAAGTCCAGCGCGGCCAGCACGGAATGTGCTTCCCGCAGGGCGAGCGCGAGGGCGAACAGGCTGGCCGAGAACAGGGCGACATACACGAGAAACGCCTCGTTGTGGGTGACAGCGCCGAGCGCCAGACTCGCATAGACGTACAGAAACCAGGCGAGCGCGCCAGAAAGCAGCAAGCTGCCGTGCCGCGCGCCCCGGTGCCGCAGTATCAGCGCGGCGATCAAAAAGGGAAGGGCCAGCCCGAGCGTGACGGCGTCGGTGCCGCGCGCCCCCGCGCCGACGAACAGGGTGTCGAGGCGGTAGAGCCCGCGCCCGTAGAGCGCGACGGACTTGTCCCAGATACTCGTCGTGGTAGAAAGTGGAGCCTCCGAGGGCCAGAAGAGTCCCGTGCTGGCCGCCACTACGGCCAGCACGACGATGAGTAGCGTCAGCAGCGTGAGGGGATCGGAAGCAGTGCGCGAGGTCGTCATGGTCGTTACCCTGGAGAGACGTTTTCAGGCGAGTTCGAGAGACGCACGGGGCACGTCGGCACCCGTATCCTGGGGGTCATCGGGCACGATACCAGGTGCGGCTGCAAAGCCGAGCCGCCCACGTGTGGCGGCAACGAGCAGGCCGGCGGCTACCACGAGCGTGAGCGTCATTGTGACCGACAGAACGGTATAGGTGCTGCCTGCCACGGCGCTGGTGGAGAGTGGGACGAGCAGTTCGTTCGCGGTGTTGAAGCCGGCGTGGAGGAGCATCGCGAGCACCACACTGTGCGTCCGGTTGAAGAGCCACGTGAGGAAGAAGGCATAGCCCACAATGCTCACGAGCGAAAGCAGCAGCACAGGCAGTAGAGCGGACAGATTGAGCCCGTGCTGAAACGAACGATCTGCTGCGATGACGGGCAAGTGCCACAGAGCCCACACGACGCCCAGCACCAGTGTTGCAGCCACCGGCCCTAATCGGGCTTCGAGGTGTGGAAGTGCAACGCCGCGCCAGCCGAACTCCTCTTGGCCACCGCCCATGAGTGCCGTGAGCAGGAGCGCGGGCACGTACCCGCTCAACCGGCCCGGCAGCAGCGACACATCCACCGGGTATCCCAGCAATGCATACCCAGTGCTCGCCGCACCAATGAGGAGGGCTGGAAGCGTGAGCGCCAACACCCACCACCGGAATGGGACGCGCCATCGGACTGTATGGCGAAGCCAAACGCGGACGGACCCGCCCGCCAGCCAGGTCACGATGGACCCTGCCACAGCCGGTCCGAAGATGCCGCCTACGAAGACTGTGTTGCGGAGTGGGCCGTTGTAACCGAGCACGATGGGAAGCCACAGGCCCCAAGAGACGCCATACGCCAGCACGAAGAAAGACGTGACCGGGTGGTGGTTGACCCACTGGCGAATCTGTGTGTGAATCATGAGATTACCGGGCAAGGGGCCGGGCACGCGGAAATCCCGATGAGAGGCTCTGCGTGCCCGGCGCACAGTTGCAACGCCCGTCAGAACCGCCCGAAGCTGAGGCTGAACGAACCGGCGAACCCGCGCATGTCGGCCTGATGCACGACGCGCGACTTCCCTGCAGTGACGAACCGGTAGTTTGCTCCGACGGTGGTACGCAGCCAGGGCGTGAGCGCGTAGCTCACGTCGGCACCTGGTACCAGCACGAGCGACGTCGTGTGACGTGCGTCCCGGTGCCAGTCGCCGACGACACCATCCCAAAAACCAGCCCGCCAGTGGGCCTCACCGCCGCCGACGAGCAGGCTTGGAGCGACGTTCAGGCGCGGCGTGACGGGAAGCAGATAGTTGGCACTGAGCCCGCTGAAAAAGAACTCGGTGTCGCGATTGCCGCTCGCATCGGGCCTGTCGGCTTCGATGTCGTTCAGCAGCCGCCAGCTTTCGACGCCGATACTGAGGTGCTGATTGACGATCACGCCGCCTTCGAATCCAGTGAGAACTCCTATCTCGCCGTTGAAATGAGTGATCGCAGCCGCTGGACCCACGTACCAGCCGAGTCGCCGCTGGGCGAGGGCCGGTTGTGCGAGGAGGGCTACGAGCAACAGACAGAGCACGTTTCTCATGGCCGTATGGGTTGAAGTAAAGGGGCATCCATCGATTTTCGATGGGCGCAGGGCGATTCAGATGCGCCCTGGTTTTCATCGTATAGATGGGGAGGGTTTCCGAACAGGGGGGGAACCCTCAATCGTGCGTGGGAGAAACGAATTTCGGGCGGCGAGGTCTTTTCCTACGCAGTGTAGCGGTGTTCCCTACTCCGCAGTAGAGGGTCAGCCTCCCGTCAGTAGCTTCGCTTGAGGAAGGGCGCGTGCAGGCTGGCGCACGAGAATGGACGTACCTTCAGAGATCAACCTCGTACGCCCCATGCGCCTGTTTCTCTGCTGCCTCCTGATTGCCGCATGCGCCGCCCCGCTCGCCGCGCAGACGCCCACCACCGCCGCGCCGGAAGCCGCCGTCGAGGGCGACGCGATGGCCCCGTACCGCGATGCCGCCAGCCGCATCATCGCCGCCGCCCTGGCCGACAGCGCCGCGTGGCACCGGCTCGCCGAACTCACCGACACGTTCGGTCCGCGCTTCAGCGGCACGCAAGCCCTCGAAGACGCGCTCGACTGGGTGCTCGCGGAGATGAAAAAGGACGGCCTCGAAAACGTGCGGGGCGAGCCTGTGATGGTGCCGCGCTGGGTGCGGGGCGAAGAATCCGCCGAACTCGTGCTGCCGCGCCCCGCCAAGCTGGCCATGCTGGGCCTGGGCGGTTCCATCGCCACGCCGCCCGAAGGCATCGAAGCCGACGTGCTCGTCGTCGGTTCGTTCGACGAACTGGAAGCGCGCAAGGCCGAAGCTGCCGGCAAGATCGTCCTGTTCGACGTGCCGTTTACCAACTACGGGCAAACCGTCCAGTACCGCTCGCTCGGCGCCATCCGCGCGGCCCAGGCCGGGGCCGTCGCCTCCCTTATCCGCTCCGTCGCTTCGGGCTCGATGTACACGCCGCACACGGGCGGGATGCGCTACGAAGAGGGCACGCCGAAAATTCCCCACGCCGCGCTCACCGTCGAGGATGCCGCCATGCTCCACCGGATGCAAGAGCGCGGCCAGAAGGTGCGCGTGCGCCTCAAGATGAGTGCGCAGGCGCTGCCGGACGCGCCCTCACGCAACGTGGTCGCCGAGATCCGGGGCCGCGAGTTTCCCGACGAGGTCATCGTCATGGGCGGCCACAGCGACTCGTGGGACGTAGGGCAGGGGGCGATGGACGACGGCGGCGGCTGCGTGGCCGCGTGGGAGGCGCTGCGCATCCTGAAAAGCTTGGGCCTGCGCCCGCGCCGCACCATCCGCGTGGTGCTGTGGACGAACGAGGAGAACGGGCTGGCCGGGGGGCGAGGCTACCGCAACGCGCACGAGGCCGAACTCGACAACCACGTCCTCGCCATCGAAAGCGACAGCGGCGTGTTCGACCCCGAAGGCTTCGGCATCACGGGCAAGCACGAGGCGTTTGCGGCCGTCGAGCCCATCGGAAAGCTGCTCGAACCCATCGGCGCCGGCGCGATCACACGTGGCGGAGGCGGGGCGGACATCTCGCCGCTCATGCGGCACGGCGTGCCCGGCATGGCCCTGCAAGTGGACGGCACGCGCTACTTCCACTACCACCACACCGAAGCCGACACGATGGACAAAATCGACCCGCGCCACCTCGCGCAGTGCGTGGCCGCGATGGCAATCATGAGCTACGTCGTGGCCGAAATGCCTGAGCGCCTACCCCGCGACTTCGTGGTGCCGGAGGCAGCCGGGCAGTAGCCTGGTGGGCGGCGCGTGTGCCAGGCAGGCTCCCGGTTTCGGCTGGGAGCCTGTCTGCAAATATGGGAAGATCTGCCTATGTAGGCCCTTGGGGCTTTGGGTAGACTCGGGTCGTCTTTCATCCCCGACCCGCCATGCACCGCCCCTTCCACACCGTCCTGGTTGCCTTGCTGCTGGCCCAGAGCGCTTCCGCGCAGCGCATCGACCCGCAGCCTGTACCCGATCTGAGCGCGTTCACCCTCGGCCAGCCTGCCGAGGCATTCGGCGCAAAAGGTTCGGCTGGGCGGGCGACCAGCCTGGAGGTCAAAACCATGAGCGTCGGCTACGAGGTGTCCTACCACAGCAGCGACATCGAGGTGGACGGCGCCGGTAACCTGCACGCCGTGTACATGGTGTACGCCGGTGCAAACGGCGCGTCCGACGTGTATTACGCCTTCTGCCCGGTAAGCCGGCTGGCCGCGTGCGATAACCCGCAAACGTGGCAGCGCGTCAAGATCGGGGCCGACACGCCGTTTCTCCAGCTCGAACTGACGCCAGGGGGGCAGCCGCGCGTGCTCCTCTACGACGAGGACATCGACGTGATCGTGGCCGGCGCCACGCACTACTTCTACGCCGAGTGCGACGCCGGCTGCCTGTCGGCTGCCGCCTGGCGCAGCACCAAGCTGTGGGACACCACCAACGGCGGCATCCTCCACGCCCAGGACTTTTCGCCGCATACCTTCGCGCTCGACGCGCAGGGCCGCCCGCGCTTTATCTACTTCGCCGGCCACGACTACGACACCAACACCGACCCCTATTACTTCACCGGCTGCGATGCCGACTGCACGACGCCCGCAAACTGGTGGAAACGCCGTATGCCCGCGCAGACCTACCACGCAACCGCTGACGACTTCGAGCGCTCGACGCTGGTGCTGACACGAGCGGGCCAGCCGCGCATCCTCACGACCGCCTTCAGCGGCGGCGATTCGTGGCTGAGCTACATCGCCTGCGAAGGCGCGTGCACCTCGGACAGCGACTGGAAATTCTCTGAGATGCTCGTGAAGCTGGTCGCAGATGGTTACTGCGGCGGCAGCCCGGTAGATTGCTACTGGTCGATGGATCTCGACGCGCAGGACCGGCCCCGCATCGTCGCGGCGGCCCAGAGCAGCTCCCTCTTCTACGGCTGGTGCGACGGCGATTGCCTGAAGCAGGCGTCGTGGGATGGCTCGCGCCTCACCATCGACAACGCCAAGTCCAGCTATCCTTTCCTCAAGCTCGACGCCACCGGCCATCCGCGCATCGCCGTGCAGGGCTGGGGCAGCGGCATGCAGGGGCTGGCCTATGTGTGGTGCACGTCCGACTGCGAGTCCACGAGTACGTACGACGGCTGGAACGCCGAGGTCGTCGACTTTGCCGCGCGCATCCAGACGGACTTCACCATCCCACCGCCCAGTGGATGCCAGGTGGGCGATTGGATCACGGGCTTCCGGCCTTCGCTGGCCCTCGACCGCAACGGCAACCCCCGCCTGATGCACGATGGCGAGTACCTGGTGCCGTGCTACAGCGGGTATCCGAACCCTTCGTTCTCGTACGAGTCGCGCTGGTGGACGTCGAGCGTCGTGTTTCTCCAGCAGCCCGGCGGCTCGCCTACGCCCGTCGAGAGGGAGCCAGCAGCGCAGCGCTTCGCGTTCGAGGTGGCCGGAGCCAATCCGTTCGTGGACGAGACCGCGTTCCGCTTGCTGCTGCCCGAAGCCGAGGCGGTTCGGCTCGTGGTGTACGACGCGCAGGGCCGGGTAGCGGCGGAGGCTTTCCACGCCTCGCTGCCGGCAGGTGAACACGCGCTGCGGTTCAATGGCGAGGCGCTTGCCGGTGGCGTCTACTTCGCCCGGCTCACCGCCGGTACGCACGCCGAAACACGACAGATCGTCCGGGTGCGCTGAAAACCACCTGGCTGCGCGCAAAGACGAAAGAGCCCGCCCCGACACACTCGTCGGGGCGGGCTCTTAAGCGTTCAGAATGGATCAGAACGGCAGGTCGTCGTCGGGCGTGAAGCCGCCTTCGTCCTCGTACTCGACCTGGCGACCGCTGCTGCGGGCGGGTTCGGGGCGTCCGCGCTGCCCCCCCCGATCGTCGCCGTAGCCGCCGCGCCCACCGCGGTCGTTGCCACCGCTCTGACGCTGCGGCGCGCTGCGCTGCTGCGGGCGCTGGTCGTAGTCGTCCGACGAGCCGCCCATGCCGTCGCGGCTGCCGAGGATCTGCATTTCGCGCGCCTTGATCTCCGTCGTGTACTTCGTCACGCCGTCCTTGTCCTCGTAGGAGCGCGTTTGCAGGCTGCCTTCGATGTACACCTGCGAGCCCTTTTTGAGGTACTCGCCGATGATTTCGGCCAGCCGATCCCAGGCCACGACGCGGTGCCATTCGGTCTTCTCGACCATCTCGCCGTCGCGGTTCTTGTAGGATTCGTTCGTCGCCACGTTGAAGTTGGCAACCGCCGTACCCTGGGGCGTGTAGCGGACTTCCGGGTCTGCGCCCAGGTTGCCCACCAGGATTACTTTGTTGATTCCGCGTGCCATAGCATCCTCCGATGTTTTGTGGAGTGTTGGAA
>CBDUBO010000141.1:0-6404 GCA_965365405.1 uncultured Rhodothermales bacterium
ATCTCGCCCACGCCGCCGTAAAACGTGGCTTTGTGGTAGGGCTGGCGCACGTGGCGATCCATTTCCTCACCCACGATCTCCTTGACGCGCGCGACGAGGTCTGCGGGCAGCGTCGTCGTCGTGAACGTCATCGGCTCGGGCGTGCCGAAGCTTTCGACGAGGCGGCGCTGCGCGGCGTTGATTTCGCGGATGGCAGCATGGCCCAGCTCGAGCGCCTCGACCATCTCCTCCTCGCTGATCTCCTTCATCTCGCCTTCCACCATCACGATGGCGTCGTCGGAGCCGGCCACGACCAGGTCCACGTCGCTCTCGTCCATCTCGGAGAGGCTGGGGTTGACGACGAACTGGCCGCCCACGCGGCCCACGCGCACCTCGGCGATGGGACCCTGGAAGGGTGCGCCCGCGAGCACGAGCGCGGCAGAGGCGCCGCAGCCAGCCAGCACGTCGGCGTCCACTTCGGGATCTGCCGAGAGTACGTTGATCTGGATCTGCACTTCGTTCAGGAATCCGTCGGCGAAGAGCGGACGGATGGCGCGGTCGATGAGGCGGGCCGACAGGATCTCCTTGTCCGTCGGGCGGCCTTCGCGCTTGATGAAGCCGCCGGGCATCTTGCCGCCGGCCGAGTATTTCTCACGATAGTCCACCGTGAGGGGAAACCAGCTCTGGCCTTCCTTGACACTGTCGGCGATGACGGCGGTGCAGAGCACCATCGTGTCGCCCTGCCGGACGACGACCGACCCGTTGGCCTGCTTGGCCAAGCGTCCGGTTTCCATTTCGAGCGTCTTGCCAGGGGCGAATTCGACGCTGATGGTTGTGGGGTTTTGCATAGGGTGTTTTTCTTTTCTGCTCACACACGAGCGGCATAAAAGCCCTCTCCCGAACGCATTTCGGGGGGCTACAAAAAGCAACGGCACCCCGGAGTGGGTGCCGCCGCTGCATCCTGATTACCTGCGGATGCCCAGTTCCTTGATGATGGTACGGTACCGTTCAATGTCCCGATCCATCAGATAATTGAGCAGGCGGCGGCGCTTGCCGACGAGGCTGATGAGGCCGCGCTGCGTAGAGAAGTCTTTGGGGTGCGTCTTGAGATGCCCCGAAAGCTCCGAGATGCGCGTGCTGAGAATGGCGATCTGAACCTCAGGGGCTCCGGTGTCCGCGCCATCCTTGCCATACTTGCTGACAAGCTCGCGCTTCTGTTCGCTACTGATCATAAGAGAGTCCTCTTTAGATTATACCATCTTAAAGAAGATGACAAAGGCCCTGCCCGCAGGCAGGCGTAGAAGGGTTAAGCTACGGAGCCTAACCATGCGGAACAACGTGCCGCGTCGTCTTCGAGTTGCTTTCGCAGGGCGTCAATTCCGCTAAAACGTTGCTCGTCGCGTAAACGCGCGATGAATTCCACCGAGAGGGGTTTTCCGTAGAGGTCGCCGCTGAAACCGAGCAGGTGCGCTTCCACCCGCTGCTCGACACCATTGAAAGTGGGACGCGTGCCAATGTTCATCATGGCAGGCCACGCCTGCCCCTCCACCTGGACGCGCACGGCGTATACGCCGGCCAGCGGCACGAGCTTTTCAGGAGGCGGCTCTATGTTGGCCGTTGGGAAGCCGATAAGCCGGCCCCGCCGGTCGCCCTCGACGACGGTGCCGGAGAGGCGGTACGGACGCCCCAGCAGCGCGGCAGCCTGCGCCACGTCGCCCGTTTGCAGTAGTGCTCGGATCTGAGACGACGAAACGGCGTGGCGGGCTACGAGGTGCGCGGGAATCACGTCCACGGCAAAGCCCAGTTCGGGCCCCAGCCGCCGTAGCAGGTCGGCGTTGCCCTCGCGGCGACGGCCAAAGCCGTGGTCGTACCCGATCACTACCTCCCCCACGCGGAGCTTGTCCACCAGCACCTGCCGGACGAAGTCGGCGGCAGGAAGTGCGGCGAATTCGGGGGTGAACGGGAGCACGAGGGTGTGGGCTATGCCGCGTTCGTCCAACAATGCGGCTCGCTCCTCGACCGTGGTGAGCAATGGCACCGACTCGCCGCGCACGACGGTGCGGGGGTGCGGATCGAAGGTGACGACGAGGGCGGGTGCGCCGCGCTCGCGCGCCCGCGCCACCACGTAGCGCACGACCTCCTGATGGCCCAGATGCACGCCATCGAACGTGCCGACGGTGAGCACACTACCAGCCAGGGGCGCGGCGTCGGCTAAGCGGACGAGCGGCATCACAGGGCCTCCACGTGGGCCGCGAGGCTGTCGAGCGTCCACGCCGCCTCGGCTTGCACGTCTCCGATGCCGAGCCGGCGCAGCGCCGTCAGGTGCGCGCCCACACCGAGGGCTGCGCCGATGTCGGCGGCGAGGGTGCGGACGTAGGTGCCCTTCGAGCACGCCACGGTAAAGGTCACGTCCGGCAGCGCCGTAGCGTCCACGTCCAGCCAGTAAATCGTGACGGAGCGCGGCTGTCGCTCGACGGTGACGCCCTGACGCGCTTTTTTGTAGAGCCGCTCGCCTTCGACCTTGACCGCCGAGTACATGGGCGGAATCTGCTCGATCTCGCCCACGAACCGCGCGGCAGCGGCTTCGACGGCCTCGGGCGTAATGTGGTCGGTAGCGACGCGCTCCGTGACGGGCGTGTCGGCGTCGAGCGAGGGCGTCGTCTCGCCCAGCCGCAGCGTGCCCGCGTAGCATTTGGGTTGCGCCTGGAAATGGTCGGCCCACTTGGTGGCGGTCCCGACGAGGCAGATCACCAGGCCCGTCGCCATGGGGTCGAGCGTGCCGGCATGGCCGATTTTGCGCACGCCGAGAATGCGGCGCAGCCGTCTGATGATGTCGAACGAGGTGATGCCCTGCGGTTTGTCCACGGGCAGCACGTAGCCCTCGGCCGGGGGACGCGGCTGCCCGGCGAGCCAGAGCGGCGGCACGCTCATACTTGCGCGTCGGAGGCAGGCGGGGATTCGTCGCCCTCTTCTTCGCCCAGCCGGTGCGCCCGCTCGGCCCGGATGCGGGCGAAGATGTCTTCCATCTTGCGCGCCTCCTCCTGCGACTCGTCGAGGAAAAAGCGCAATTCGGGCACGACGCGCATCTGGTGGCGCACGCGCTGCGCGAGCGCACTGCGCACCTGCGGGGTCAGCTCGGTGAGGCGTGCAAAGGCCGACTGGCGCTGCTGCGGCGTCTCGCCCAGCACGCTCACGTAGATGTACGCAATCGAAAGGTCTTTCGTCATGCGCACGTTCGTAACGGTTACGAGCGGGTGGAGCTGGTCGCCGAACGTGTTTTGCAACAGGTCCGCCACGTCCCGCTGCACCATGCTGGCGACTCGTTCGGTACGGATGCTCATAGGGAAGAAAGGTTGCGCAGCACGCCCCGGTGGCTACCAGGGCGTGCTGAGACCAGATTTACTTGGCCGAAGCCAACGTACGGCGCGTCTCGACGACCTCGAACGCCTCGATGTGGTCGCCCACCTTGATGTCGTTGTAGTTGTCGATGCCCATGCCGCACTCGTAGCCCGAGGTCACTTCGCGCACGTCGTCCTTGAGGCGTTTGAGCGAGGACAGGTTGCCGGTGTAGATCACCACGCCGTCGCGGATGAGGCGGATCTTGTCGGAGCGCTTGATGCGCCCTTCGATCACGGCGCAACCGGCCACGGTGCCTACGCGCGGCACCTTGAACGTCTGCCGGACTTCGGCCACGCCCAGGGTCTTCTCGGTCTTCTCGGGCGAGAGCAGGCCTTCAAGCGCATCGCGCACGTCCTGAATAGCGTCGTAGATGATCGAGTAGGTGCGAATGTCGATCTCCTCGCGCTCGGCGAGCGTGCGGGCACCGGGCACAGGCCGCACCTGGAAGCCGATGATGACGGCGTCCGAGGCCGAGGCCAGCATCACGTCGCTCTCGTTGATCGCGCCGACGCCGCTGTGGATGATGTTGACGGCCACCTCGTTTGCAGAAAGCTTCTGCAGGCTGTCCGAGAGGGCTTCGACGGAACCGCCGACGTCGGCCTTGATGATGAGGTTGAGCTCGCGGAAATCGCCAAGGGCGAGGCGGCGTCCGATCTCGTCGAGGGTGATGTGCTTGCGCTGGCGCAGCGACTGCTCGCGGGCAATCTGCTGGCGGCGCTGCGCGATTTCGCGCGCCTCGCGCTCTTCGGTCATCACCAGGAAGCGGTCGCCCACTTCTGGCGAGCCCTGGAAGCCGAGCAGGGTGACGGGCTGGCCCGGCCCGACCGACTCGACGCGCTGGTCGCGTTCGTCGAACATGGCGCGCACGCGCCCGCTGTGGACGCCTGCCACAAAGGCATCGCCCACTTTGAGCGTGCCGTTCTGCACGAGCACCGTGGCGACGGTGCCGCGCCCCCGGTCGAGCCGGCTTTCGATGACGATGCCTTGCGCGTTGCGGTCGGGATTCGCCTGGAGGCTGAGCAGGTCTGCCTGGAGCAGCACCTTGTCGAGCAGCACGTCCACGCCCGTACCCGTCTTGGCGGATACCTGCGCGCTCTGCACCTCGCCACCGTACTCCTCGACAAGGACGCCGTGATCGGAAAGCTGCTGCATCACGCGGGGCGCATTGGCCTCGGGCTTGTCAATCTTGTTGATCGCAACGACGATGGGTACCTCGGCGGCCTTGGCGTGGTTGATGGCCTCGATGGTCTGCGGCATCACCGCGTCGTCGGCAGCGACGACGAGGATGACGATGTCGGTCGCCTGCGCGCCGCGGGCACGCATGGCGGTAAAGGCCTCGTGGCCCGGCGTGTCGAGAAACGTGATGCCCTGCTCGCCGCGCGCCACGTTGTACGCGCCGATGTGCTGCGTAATGCCGCCGGCCTCGCCCGCGACGACGTTGGCCTCGCGGATGTAGTCCAGCAGCGACGTCTTGCCGTGGTCCACGTGGCCCATGATGGTGACGACGGGCGGACGCGGGCGCAGGTCTTCAGGCGCATCTTCCTCGACCTCGATGATCTCCTCGTCGAACTCGGTGATGAACTCGACCTCGAAGCCGAACTCGTCGGCCACGATCTGGATGGTATCGGCGTCGAGGCGCTGGTTAATGGACACCATCATGCCGGACGAGAAGAGCATCCCGATCACCTCGTTGACGCTGACGCCCATGAGGTTGGCCAGTTCGCCCGTCGAGACGAACTCGGTCACGCGCAGCACGCTTTCCTGGCTGCGCTCGGTTTCCTGGGTGCGCTCGCGCTCGGCGGCGCGTTCTTCGCGGCGCAGGCGGCGGCGGCGCTGGCGCGTGCGGCTCGTGCCCTGCTCAATCTCGCGCTTGGTGTCGCTGAGCGACTGCGCCACTTCGTTCTCGTTGACGACTGGCCCGCCACGCTTGCGCTTGCCTTTCTTGGTGCTCGACTCTTCGGCGGGCGTCTCCGCTTTGCCTTCGCTGGCGCGGAAAGCGCGCTTGAGCGCCTCGGCGGACGCCTCGATGGGCGCCGCGGTGGGCGTCTCGCCCTTGCGCTTGCGCTTGCGGCGCGGCCCGCTGGTGCCGCTGTCGCCCAGCGTACCCAGGTCGATGGTGCCCAGCACCTTGGTGCCGCGCAGCTTGTAGCGGTCTGCCGTCAGCACGTCCTCGGGCACGTCGTCCGCGGCGTCGTCCGTGGAGGCTACCACAGGCTGCTCGGGTACATCGGAAGCTTCGGCCGCTTCCGTCTCCGCTGCCTCCGGCGACGGAACCTCGGCAGGCGGAGCCTCTGCTGCGGGCGCTTCTGCAGGGCCCTCCTGCGCCACCGGCGCTTCTGCAACGGCCTCAGCCGCTTCCGCGACAGGCTCCTCGCGGACTTCTTCCTCGGCTGCGGGTGCCGCCTCAACTGGGGGCGCGGGGGGCGTCTCCACAACGGGCGCCGCCTCTACCTCCACGGGCTCAGGGTCGGCCACCGGCGCGGGCACTTCCTCCTCCACGACGGGCTCGGGAGCGGGCACCGGCTCGGGCTCGACCACAGGGGCAGGCGCTTCGGCAGCGGGTGCCGGCTCGTGCGCAGACGCCTCGATCTCGGCCAGATGCTGCTCGCGCAGCTTGTGCAGGCGAGACGCCGCGTCCTTGTCCTGCTTGAACTCGTCGAGCAGCGCGAGGTAGGCATCCTCGCGGTCAATCTTGGCGTTGAGCCCCGCCCCCACGACCGCATCGGCGTAGCCGTGCGTGCGGAGGAAGTCCACAACGGTCTGCTCACTCAGGTTGAGCTCCTTGAGGACCTTGAAAAGGCGAGGGGCTTTAAACGTGCTGCTCATACAGTAAGATTAACTGGGACGGCTGGGGAGAACAAGAGGCGTCAGGCCTGCCCGTTTCCCTCCTCTTCAAATTCGGCGCGAATGACCCGAATGACTTGCTGGGCGTGCTCGCGCGTAAAGCCACTGCGTCGCACCAGTTCTTCGGGTGAAAGTTCGAGAACGGCGCGCGCGCTGTCGCATCCGATCTCGCGCAGACGCTG
>CBDUBO010000142.1:0-6334 GCA_965365405.1 uncultured Rhodothermales bacterium
TTCTGGTAGAGGTACTCGAAGTTGGGCGTCTGGAAAAAGTGGCCGTAGGAAAAGTGGATCACGCCGCCCTGCGTAATGGGGAACGCCACGCCCAGGCGCGGGCTGAACTGCCACTTGGCCTCCGCCTTCTGGAAGTACTTGTCGCATACGAACGCGCCACACTCTTCGTCCTGGAAGCGGTTGGCGGCGAAAACGGCGTCGGGGTCGGTGGGGTCGCGCAGCACGTCGCCGTTGGAGTCGAAGTAGTCGAAGCGCACGCCCGCGTTGATGATGAGCCCGCCCAGTTCCACCTTGTCCTGCACGTAGGCCGAAAACTCGGTCGGCGTGTAGCTGTACCGCCCGTTGGTGGACAGAAACACGTCCTCGCGCTGTCCCGACACACTGTTCTCGACCACGGTCACGTAGTCGTCGTTGTATTCGAGCGTGTGCCGCCGCGCCTCGACGCCCACCTTCACCAGGTTGCTGTTACCCACCTGGCTCGTCACGTCGGCCTTGACGAGCCACGTGTCCGTCGAGCGCGAAAAGCGGCTGTTGTTGGTGCCGCCGGGCAAAAAGCCCGACACGATGGTGGAAAACTGCCCCGCGCCGCCCGACAGGTTGTTGTCCACGTAGCGCTCGTCGTCGAAGCGGTCGAAGAGGAATTGCCGGTAGGTGCTGTAGGTGTTGGTTATGCCCAGGTCGTAGAACGTCCGGTTGGAAAGCGTGTGGGTGAACTTGGCGTAGGCCGTGCGCGCGTCGCGCTCCTGGTGCAGCCGGTTTGCGGGAAAGAGCAGGAGGCCGTACGAACCCTCGCGCGAGCGTTCCTGAGACGCGATCACGTTGGCAGAAAGCCGCAGGTTGCGCGTCAGGCGCAGCGTGAGCTTGGCCTGGCCGGACATTTTCTCGAACGGACTCAGCGGCACGACGCTCGAATCGCCCGAACCGCCGGGGTTGAGCAGGGTCAGCCGGCCCGTGTTGTCGTAGCCCACATCGCGCGAGGCAAAGGCGTTGCGCGCGCCGATGTAGCCGTCGTTGCCGAAGTAGCGGCCCGTGGCGAAAAACCACAGCCGGTCGCGCACGACGGGCCCGCTGAGGCTGCCTTCGAGGTTGCGCACGTTGGTGGCGCTCACCTCCCCGATTTCGGGAAACACGTCGTCGCGGCTGCTCAGGTAATCGCCCGCGAAGCCGGAGAGCGAGCCGGAGAATTTGTTGTCGCCGTCCTTCGTCACCACGTTGACGATACCCGAGAGCGCCTGTCCGTACTCGGCGTTGAACGCGCCCGTCACCACCTGCAGCTCCTGCACCATGTCGTTCTCGATGGCCACGCCCAGCCCGCCGTTGTACACGTCGGAGACGGGCAGGCCGTCCACCCAGTAACCCACTTCACCCAGTCGCCCGCCGCGGAAGTGCCCGTTGACGACGCCCGCCTGCAGGTTGACCACGTCCTGGAAGTTTTCGACGGGAAGGGCTTCCAGTTCGTCCGCACCGACAACGGCCGTCGTGGCCGTGAGGTCGCGCTGCACGAGCGGCCGCTCGGCGGTAATGACGACTTCCTCGCCCTGAAGCGTTTCCTCGCGCAGCGCGAAGTCAATGCGCGTCGTCAGGTCAATCTGCACGCGCACGTTCTCGACGCGCTGCGTGTTGAAGCCGATGTAGGAGGCTACGATGACGTACGTGCCAGGCCGCACGCCGATGATGACGTAGTTGCCGTCGAGGTCGGTGGCCGTGCCCTGCGTCGTCCCCTCGATGCGGACGTTCACGCCTGGCAGTCCCTCGCCCGTAGCAGCATCGGTGACACGTCCCTGAATTTTGCCCGTCTGGGCAAAGGCAGCAGGTGCGGCGAAGAGAAACGCGAACAGCGCGGCGAGGCGGAGCATCCTTTTCATAAGGGCAGAAGCGTTCGGCGACACAGCGGGAAGAGGGCGCTGCCAGAGGCGGCCGGTGGTGGAGCAAAGAGGCGGAGCAGGCATCACGCGGGTAGGGGCAGAAGATTCACGAGAGCGCCCCGCTGGAAGCGCGACAGACGAGTTCGGGCACAAAGCAAAAGCGCTGAGGGGGCAGGTCCGGCTCGGAAAGCCGCAACAGAAGCCGTTCGACGGCAAGCGTGCCCATCTCGTACATGGGCTGGCGCAGCGTGGTAAGGCGGGCGTAGGCGCTCACCTTCACGTCGTCGAAGCCCACGATGGCCATGTCTTCCGGAGCGCTCAAGCCCGCGTCCTGCAAGGCGCAGAGCGCGCCCAGCGCCTGCACGTCCGAGGCCACGAACACGGCGTCGGGCCGGTCGGGACGGGCGATGAGCGAGCGCATGGCCTCGTACCCGCTCTCCTCGCAGAACCCGTAGGGACGGCGGTCGGAGGAGGCCACGATGGGTAGGCGCCCGGCCTCGCGAATGGCCTGCTCGTACCCCGCACGGCGCTCGCGCGCGGGCGGTGGCTCCGGATGCACGGTGATGTGCGCGATGCGCTCAAACCCCTGCCCGATGAGGTGACGCGTGGCGCGTATGCCGCCCTCGACGTTGTCCACCAGGATGGAGTCGAAGTCGGGGTGGTCGCTGTCCACGAGCACGACGGCCTGGCGAGCAGTTTCCAGACGGCGGTAACGCTCCTCGTTGAGCGGCGTCGAGAGGACGAGCACGCCTTCCGAGCGGCCCCGCTGGAGGGCGCGGGCAAGTTGCCCGTCCACGTCTTCGGGCGTCGCTGCCGAGTACACGATCAGGTCCACATCGCTCGCGGCCAGGGCATCCTGCATTCCGCGCAGCACTTCCATATAGAAGTAGTTGGTGAGCACCGGGATGACTGCCGCGATCAGGTTGGTGCTGCGGCGTGCCAGGCCCTGCGCCATCGCGTGGGGGCGGTAGCCCATTGCGCGCGCCACGTGCTGCACGCGCCGCCGCGTCGTGTCGGAGACGCGGGGGCTGTCGTTGAACACCCGCGACACCGTCGCAATCGACACCTCGGCGCGTCGAGCGATATCGTAGATGGTGACGGCCACGGGCAAACAGGGGCGTGTAAGCGCTTACAATAGCCGGATGTTACCAAACCCCTCTGCCCACGTCAAGGGCAATTCTCGTTCTTCGCAACTCTTACCTGAAGCGCCCGCACGACGAGCGGATTACCCGCCCTCTGGCGTCCACAGGTGCTGCTCCAGACACACGTTTCCCGCGCTGTCGAACGTCACGCCTTCACTGCGCAGTCGCTCTTCCATGACGAACGGCCCCTCGAAGTGCAGCCGCCCCGTGAGGGCTCCGTTGCGGTTGACGACGCGGTGGCACGGCAGTGAAGTAGCGGCAGCGGCTTTGAGCGCCCACCCGACGGTGCGCGCCGCTCCCGCCGCGCCGAGGGCGCGGGCCACGTGGCCGTAGGTGGTGACCCTGCCCTCCGGGATGCGGGCTACCACAGCCCACACACGCTCGAAAAAGTCCTCTCGTCTGTCCATCCTTGGAAAATAGAAGAGGGGCAGCCTCCAGAGAAGCTGCCCCTTCAGGCGGTTGGCGCAAAAGCGTCAGTTGTTGTTGAACTGGTCGTTCATGGACGGGGGGGTAATGACGCTCCCCATCACGTGAATGATACCGTTGCCAGCCTTGACGTCAGGTACGGCAATGGCTGCACCGCCGATGAAAATGCCGGTTTCGGCGCTCGAAATGGCCAGGAGGCCGCCCATCGTCTGAAGCTCATAGTTGAGCACGTTGGCGCGGCTCTGCAAGTCGCTCGCCGTAAAGCGCTCGCCCTGAATCACGTGGTAGCCCAGCAGTGCTTTGAGCAGATCGCGGTTGCCGGGCTTGAGGAGGTCTTCAACGGCACCATCTTCGAGTTTGCCAAAGGCGTCGTCGGTGGGGGCGAACACGGTGAAGGGGCCTTTGCCCATGAGCGTTTCGGTGAGGCCCGCCGTGTCGATGGCTTTGAGCAGCGTCATGAAGCTGCCCTGACCGCGCGCTACACTGATAACGGTGTTAGACGTGTCGGTCATGGCCGTGTGGTGCGCATCGTGCTTGGGCTTGGTGTCCTGCGCCTGAAGCGGCAGCACGGCAACAGCCAGAAGGCAGGCAAAAAGTGCGGTTCGGAGGGAATGCATTGGTGTTGATCGGAGGTTGATGAGAGGTCGCTACCCCGCCAACCTGTGCCCGCGTTTCGCGCAACGGTGACAGAAGCGTAACGCGGGCGGAGAGCTTACACGAACGTGGCGATCTGGGCCAATGGCTTGCGCGCGAGGTCGGGCACGCGAGCTTCCTCAGCAGGATAACCCACCACGAGCAGCAGGAAGGGCCGCTCGTGCGCGGGGCGGCCCAGCAGCGTGTTGAGAAAACCCATCGGACTGGGTGTGTGCGTTAGCGTAGCCAATCCGGCGTGGTGCAGCGCGGCGATGAGCAGCCCGGTGGCGATGCCGACGGACTCACTGACATAATAGTGTTTGTGCCGCGCGCCATCTTCCGATATCCCGTAGTTCTGGGCAAAGACAGCGATGAGATACGGTGCCTTTTCGAGAAAGGGCTTGCGCGCGTCCGTGCCGATGTGGGCGAGGGCGTCGAGCCATTCCTGCGGGGCGCGCCCGTTGTAGAAGGCCTGCTCTTCCTCTTCCGCCGCCACACGGATGCGGCTTTTCACAGCAGGGTCTTCGACGACCACGAAGTGCCAGGGCTGCTGGTGTGCACCGCTGGGGGCGGTGCCCGCCGCGCGCAGCGCGTCCTCGATGACGCGGCGCGGCACTTTCTCGTCCGAGAAGTCGCGCACGGTGCGGCGGCGATTCATCTCGGCGTAGAAGGCGGCGGCGCGCTCGGCCATCTCCTCCGGCGCGAGGCGGCGGAAGACGAGTGGCGTGGTTCGGAGTTCGGGCATCGTGCCGGCAGGCTGTGGGGTCGTGTACGGCTGAATCTACCCTCCTCGTCGCCCGGCACGCGCTTTTCTGCCTAACGCACCATCTGCTTCCGGAAGCTGAGCAGAAACTGGCGGGCGCGTCCGGCAGCGGCGTGCCACAACTCGGGCGGCACGTCGTGCCCGAACAGGTTGCGGAAGCCAGCCTCGGCATCAAGGGCTTCCTTGCCTGTCTGAAAGCCCATCGTCCAGCCGCCGAACTGCCGTTCGGACACCTCCCCCTGAAACAGCATGATGATCTTGCGGTGCCGCGGATCCGCTGCAATGCGCGCGTGGAGTCCCTCGGCCTGCTCGGGCGGCCCCTCGAACGCCTGCATGAAGGTGCCGCCATGGTAGAACAGCATTCCGGTGATGCCGTCGCGGGCGTTGTTTTCGCGGCTCTGACGCAGCAGGTCGGCCAGTTCTTCGGCAGACATCAGGTGGTCGGCGGCGCTTACGTATACGTATTGCTTGAGGCTCATCGCGCGCGGTGGAGACGGTACGGCTGGGGTTGGGGGCTATGGACGGGGACGGCGCATCGCAGTTCCGCCTGCCGGGTAGCTACGGGCCTGTGGCCGCCAGAATCTGGCGAGCGCGGGGCTCTGCGGGGTTGAGCCGGAGCACCTGCGTGGCGTAGGCGCGGGCCTGCGCTGTTTCGTTCTGGCGCAGGTGCAGCAGGGCGAGGTTGACGAGGGCATCCACGTAGGCCGGGTCGAGGGCGACCGCTTTTTCGAGCAGCGCCTGGGCCTGCGCGTAGCGCGTTTCGTTGAGGTAGAACGTGCCCAGGTTGCCGAGGGCGACGGCGCTGCCGGGCGCGGCCTCGGCGGCCGCCACGAACTGCACGCGGGCCATCGCGGTGCGGCCCTGCTGGGCATAGAGCAGGCCCAGGTTGCCCCGCGCCTGCGCGTTGTCGGGGTCGAGCAGGATGGCCTGCTGAAGCGCGGCTTCGGCCCGTGCCGTTTCGCCCTGCCTGAGCCAGAGCGTGCCCAGGTTGTAGTGCGCTGTCTCCAGCCAGGGCCGTTCTGCGATGGCCTGCTCGTACTGCGTGGCAGCCTGCTGGAGTTGCCCCTGCTTCTCCAGATATCGCCCGTAGTTGACGCGTACGTCGGCCAGGGCGGGCTGCACCTGGAGGGCGCGCACGTAAAGGTCGGTGATCTGGCGGGCAGCAGCACCTGTCGCTTCGTAGGCGAGGGCAAGCGTGTTGAGGCGCTCGGGCACGTCCGGGCCGAGGCGCAGGGCGGTTTCGAGCGCGGGCAGGGCCTGACGCGCCTGCCCCAGTTGGTAGCGCGCAAAGCCGAGCAGGTAGTGGGCCTCTCCAAACCCGTCGCGCCCTTCGAGCGCCGCGGCAAGCTTGTCGGCTCCGCGCGCGAGGGCGTCGCGGTCGGCGTGTTGCTGCCCGTACACGACGTAGGCCATCCCCTCGTAGAGCGCCCCTTGCGGACTTGTACGGTCGGCGTCGAAGTAGGGCACGAGCACGACAGCACCCGGCAGCGTGTCCGGAGGCGGGG
>CBDUBO010000143.1:0-6326 GCA_965365405.1 uncultured Rhodothermales bacterium
CAGCCCCACCTCGACGTGGACACGCTGCTCCAGCAGACGCTCCAGCAGACGGCACAGGTGCTGGGCATGGAGATCGGCCTCGTCGCCCACATCGAAGCAGGACGCTACACGGTCGTTCAGGCCATCTCGCCGCCCGAAGTGCCCATCACCGCCGGCGACACGTTTGAACTCGACTATACGTACTGCGCGCTTGCCTTCGGGGGTACGGGCGTGATGGCAGTGCACCACGTGGCCGAGTCCCCGGTGTGCCTCACGCCGGCCTACAAAGAGATGAAGCTGGAAGCGTATATCGGCGTACCGCTCGTCGTGGACGGGGCCCGCTTCGGGATGCTGTGCTTCTCCTCGACCACGCCACGCGCGCCCTTTACCGACGTAGACGAGGAGACGATGCACCTGCTGGGCCAGTGGGTGTCCGGCATGATCCTGCGCCGGCAGCACAACGCCGCCGTCCAGGCCAGCGAGGCGCGCTTCCGCCGCCTGGCCGAAACGTCGAGCGATCTCATCTGCACGCACAACCCGGACTTCACCTACCGCTACGCGAGCCCGGCCATGCAGGCCCGGCTGGGCTACGCCCCCACCCACATCGTGGGCCGCAGCCCCTTCGAGTTCATCCACCCCGAGGACGCGCCTTACCTCCGGATGCTGCTCACGCCTGCCAGCCTGCGCCACATGGGGGGCGAGGAGCTGCGCGTCGAATTCCGCTACCGCCACAGCGAGGGACATTACGTATGGCTCGAGACGCTCGTGCACGTCCACTTCGATGCAGGCGGGCGGCCCCAGTTCATTCAGACCAACTCGCGCGACATCACGCTGCGCAAGGGGTTCGAGAAGGAGCTTGAGCGCACCGCCGAGGCGCTGGAGGCCCGCAACGCCGAACTGGCCCACGCCCGCGACGCCGCCCTGAGCGCCGACCGCGCCAAGAGCCAGTTTCTGGCCAACATGAGCCACGAAATCCGGACGCCGCTCAACGGCCTCGTGGGCGCCTCCGACCTGCTCAAAGAAACAACCCTCACCCCCGGTCAGGAAGAACTCGTCGGTATCCTGCAAACGTCGAGCAGCACCCTCCTTTCGCTCATCAACGACATTCTCGACCTGTCCAAAATCGAGGCGGGCCACCTGGAGCTGTGCGTGGAGCCGTTCTGCGTGCGCGACCTCGCGCGCGATGCGGCCAACCTGATCCGCTTCAAAGCGCAGGAGAAAAACCTGGCCCTCCACATCGAGGTGGACGAAAGCGTGCCCCACGGCGCGCTGGGAGACGAAAACAGGCTGCGGCAGGTGCTGCTCAACCTGCTCTCCAACGCCGTCAAGTTCACCCACGAAGGCTCGGTAACGCTGCGCGTGCAGGCCCGGCCGGCTTCGGGCGGGCACGCGCTCACCTTCCACGTGGCCGACACGGGCATCGGCATCCCGCCCGACAAGCAGCGCCACCTGTTCGAGCGGTTCAACCAGCTCGACGCCTCCACCACCAAGCGCTACGGCGGCACCGGCCTGGGCCTGGCCATCTCGCAGCAGCTCGTAGGCATGATGAACGGCCAGATCGGGGTAGAGAGCCAGCCCGGCCAGGGCACCACGTTCTCGTTCACGGTCGAGCTGGCCGAGGCGCACCTGGACCGCAGCGTGGCCAGCACCCCGTCTCAACCGCTGCTGACCCCTGCCGAGCACCTGGCCGGCCGAACCCTTCTTGCCGTCGAAGACCACCCTATCAACCAGCGCGTGCTGCTGCGCATTCTCGAAGGCATGGGGCTCCAGGCCGACGTGGCCGTCAACGGCGTCGAAGCCCTCGAAAAACTCGATGCGGCGTTCTACGACGTGGTGCTGATGGACGTGCAGATGCCCGAGATGGACGGGCTGACGTGTACGCGCACCATCCGCGCGCGCGCCGGCGCGCAGCCCTGGATCATCGGGCTGACGGCCAACGCCCTGGCGGGCGACCGCGAAGAAACCCTGGCCGCTGGTATGGACGACTACGTGCCCAAGCCCATCCGCCGCGACGCGCTCGAAGCGGCGCTGCTGCGGGTGGAGCGCGCGCTCAGCTCTGCTTGCTGATGGACAGATGGTTGGGTAGTTAGATCGTTGGATGGCTGGATGTTGGTAGCCTGATCAGCATTTGAGCAACCCACCTAACCATCTCGCCATCTAACCCGTCGAGCCAGCAAGGAACCGGTGGGGCGGGGCGTTCTTAGCACCTGCCCTATCCGTGCTGCCGCCATGCGCCTGTTCGTCTCCCTCCTGCTGCTCGCGCTCTTGGCCCCCGCGCTGCGGGCCCAGGACTTTCTCGTACCGATGGACGAGCGGCAGACCAACCACCTCAAGGCATACGGCGTTGCCTTCTGGATGCTTGAGCGCGGCTTCGAGGTGGACTGGCTGCTCAACTACCGGGGCGGCTCCTTCCTCATGCCCGTCAGTGGCGACCTGGAAGCCGAACTGCGCGTGCGCGGCGTGGCCTTTGAGCGAATGGGCAGCAGCCAGACTGGCCAGATCCTGGCCGAGGTCGAGTCAGAAGGCGCCAACACCGCCGTCGTCAAGCTCGAAAAAGCGCCCAAGATCGCCGTCTATGCCCCCAAACAGACCCTCCCGTGGGACGACGCCGTGCTCCTCGCGCTCACCTACGCCGAGGTGCCCTACGAGCAGATCTACGACGACGACATTCTCGGCGGGCGGCTCTCTGAATTCGACTGGGTGCACCTGCACCACGAGGACTTCACGGGCCAGTACGGCAAGTTCTACCAGTACCGCAACCAGCCCTGGTTTATCGAGCAGCAGCGCCAGGCCGAGAGCGACGCCCGGCGGCACGGCTTCCGCAAGGTGAGCGAACTCAAACTGCGCGTGGCCACCATGCTGCGCGCGTATGTCGAAGGCGGCGGATTCCTGTTCGCCATGTGCAGCGGCACCGATACGTTCGACCTCGCCCTGGCCGCCCACGGCACCGACATCGTACCCCAGGAATACGACGGCGACGCGATTGATGCCGATGCCACCAGCCGCCTCGATTACAGCGTCACGCTCGCCTTCGAGGGGTTCACGCCGCGCTACAACGCCACCGAGTACGAACACGCCGACATCGACGCGGGCGTGCCGCCGCCCGCGCTCCGCAACCCGCTCACCGACCACTTCACGCTGTTCAGCTTCTCGGCCAAGTGGGACCCCGTGCCCACGATGCTCACGCAGAACCATGTGGCCACGATCAAGGGCTTTCTCGGCCAGACGACGGCCTTTCGCAAGGACAAGATCAAGCCCGGCACGGTCGTGATGGCCGAAGCGCCGGGACGCGACGAGGTCAAGTACCTGCACGGCACGCTGGGCGAGGGCACGTTCGCCTTCTACGCCGGCCACGACCCCGAGGACTACCAGCACATGGTCGGCGACCCGCCCACCGACCTCGACCTCTACAAAAACTCACCCGGCTACCGCCTCATATTGAATAACGTCCTCTTCCCCGCCGCCCGCAAAAAGCCGCAGAAGACGTAAGGGTGGGGGCGTCGTGAAGGGTGACGGGATTGCCCCTCCCCCTCCACCAGCTACCATTCACCCTTCACCAGTCACCCGATGACGATTCATCTTCGCCACACCGACGGCGCGTTCGGCTTCGAGGCCACCAACAGCCGGGGCAACACCGTTGCCATCGACACGGCCGTGGAACAGGGCGGCCAGGGCGCGGGAGCCAGTCCGATGGAACTGCTGGCCACGGCCGTAGCCGCGTGCAGCGGCATGGACGTGGCAGACATTCTGCGCAAAGCGCGCCAGCGCGTGGACTCCTTCGAGATGGACGTCGAGGGCGAGCGCCCCACCGACCGCACGCCGCGCCCCTTTACGCGCCTGCGCGTGACGTACCGCTTCACAGGCGAAATCGCGCCGCAACACGCGCGCCGCGCCGTGGACCTGGGCCTGCGCAAGTACTGCTCCGTAGCTGAGAGCCTGGACAAGTCCATCGCCCTCTTCACCACCATCATCGTCAACGGCGAAACGATTCATGACGAACAGGCCGCAGGGTGACACCACGCGCGTGATCCGCACGCAGGCTGCGCCTTCCCCTCACCGCGAGCACGCCACAAGCCTTTACCTCACCTCCAGCTTCACCTTCGAGAGCGCCGAGCACGCCCGCGCCCTTTTCGCCAACGAGGTAGAGGGCAGCATCTACTCGCGCTACGCCAACCCCAACACGGACGAGTTCGTGGCGCGGATGTGCGGACTCGAAGAAGCCGAGGACGGCATCGCCGTCGCCTCGGGCATGAGCGCCGTTTTCACCACGTTCGCGGGCCTGCTCAAAAGCGGCGACGAAATCCTGTCTTCCCGCTCCGTCTTCGGCTCGACGCATCAGGTGCTCACGCAGATCCTGCCTCGCTGGGGCATCACGTGCCGTTACGTGGATCTGACGGCAACGGAAGCGTGGGCCGAGGCCGTGACCGACCGGACGCGGCTCGTCTACGTCGAGACGCCCTCCAACCCCGCACTCGACCTGATAGACCTGGCGTGGCTGGGCGATTTCTGCCGGGCGCGGGGCCTGGTCCTCGTCGTGGACAACATCTTCGCCACGCCCGTTTTGCAGAAACCGATGCGCTACGGGGCCGACCTCGTCGTGCACTCGGCCACCAAGTATATAGACGGGCAGGGGCGCGGCATCGGCGGCGTAGTCGTGGGCAAGAAGGAGTGGGTGGAGCCCTTGCGCTTTTTCGCCCGCCACTCGGGGCCGAGCCTGTCGCCTTTCAATGCCTGGATGTTCAGCCGCAGCCTGGAAACGCTCGCCCTGCGCGTAGAACGCCATAGTGCGTCCGCGCTCGCGCTCGCCACGTGGCTCGAAAAAGAGCCGGGCGTAGCCTGGGTGCGCTACCCGTACCTCGCTTCGCACCCACAGCACGACCTGGCGCGACGGCAGATGAGGGCCGGCGGCGGCATCGTCACGTTCGAGGCCGCGGGCGGGCTCGAAGGCGGGCGCCGCTTTCTCGACGCGCTCCAGATGCTCTCCAAAACGGCCAACCTGGGCGACAGCCGCACCATTGCCACCCACCCGGCCAGCACCACGCACAGCAAGCTGACCGATGCCGAGCGCGCCGCCGTGGGCATCACGCCGGGCCTGGTGCGCCTTTCGGTGGGACTCGAAGACGTGGAGGACGTAATGGCGGACGTAGCGCAGGCCCTCGCCGCCGCGCGGTGAGGCTGCCGCTCCCCTACGGGTTCGATGCTGGAACGCAGGGCGCACGACGGTGCGCCCCTACGGGGTCTGTTGATGGGATGACGCGAGGGGCGCAGGGCGCAATGAATTGCGCCCCTACGGTTTTACCATCGACCGTTGACTATTGCCCACTGCTCACTGCCCATTCTCTCGCTCCCGTTTCATCCAACCTTCCCGTTCGCCGCTGTTTCTTTCCCGCGCCTCGGGCGTGTAGAGGCCGGCCAAACCACCGCGCCTGCATGAACGAGAACACCACAGAACTGACGCCCAAGCCTGTCCGCCTGTCGCGGTGCACGATGAACGAAATCGTGCTGCCCAACGACACCAACGGGCTGGGCAACCTGATGGGCGGCAACCTGATGCACATGATGGACGTGTGCGGGGCCATCGCGGCAGCGCGCCACGCCGAGCAGGTCTGCGTGACGGCTTCGGTGGACTCGGTCGAGTTCCAGAGCCCCATTTACCAGGGCGAGATCGTCGTGCTCGACGGCATCGTGAACCGGGCCTTCCGCACCTCGATGGAAGTCGAGATCAACGTGTGGGCCGAGAATCCGCGCGCCCGCACGCGGCGCAAGTGCAACCGGGCGTTTTTCACGTTCGTCGCCGTGGACGACAAGGGGCGGCCCATCGCTGTGCCGCCCAGCGTGCCCGAAACCGACGACGAAAGACATCGCTTCGAGGGCGCGCAGCGGCGGCGCGAACTGCGCTTGCTCATGGCGGGCCGCCTCAAACTTCAGGACGCGACCCACGTCAAAGAACTCATCATGCAAAACCTGGCGGACGAAACCGCCGTCGCCTGATGCGCACCCTCTTTGCCCTTTTCTCTCTCGCACTGCTGGCCCTGCCGGCGCAGGCACAGCGCGGCTCGACGCTCGCCCTCGGCGCGCAGGTGGGCCGCCCCACCGCGCTCACGCTGCGCGTACCTGCCCAGGCCGCCGTGTCGTGGACAGGCGCGCTCGCCTTTGACGACGGGTGGGTGTACGTGACGGCGAACAAGCAGTACGAGTACCCGCTTCAGGCCTCGCCCCTCCATTACTACCTCGCGCCGGGCGCGTACCTGGGCAGTGCCCGCAACGACGACCTCGCCCTGGGCGCGAACCTCAACCTGGGCATCAATTTTTACCAGGAGCGCTTCGAGATCTTTTTGCAGGTCACC
>CBDUBO010000144.1:0-6305 GCA_965365405.1 uncultured Rhodothermales bacterium
CTCGCCGCCGCACCACGCGCCGCGCCGCCCTGCTCGTGGGGCTGTCGCTCTCGCTCGCCGCCGCCGTTGTCACGCTGCCTGCCCTCGTAGGGCCGGGCGTGCCACCCGCCGCCGCTTCTGCGCCTGTCGCGGCGGTGGAAACGGCCCCGGTGGAGCCGCTCCCCGACCTCGCTTCGGCTTCCGAAGCGGCTACGCTCGCGCCTTCCGCGCCGGTGGCTGTAATCGCCAAGCCTGCCGCCGTGCTCGCCTGGGACGCCGACCGCGCCCAGATTGATGCCGTGGCGCGCAAGGCCGCCGAGCTACGCGCCCGGATGGACAGCACGCTCTGGGACGCGCCAGGGGCCGACCTGGGGCTCGGCTCGAAGGGCCAGCCGGGGGCGTTTACGCAGGCCGGACACCGCGCACAATGAAAGGGCGCCGCGCCGCGTTAGCTCAGCGTTTGTAAGGGTTTGGCCCCGGCTTTCTCCATGCGCGTTCGTTTTGCCGCTCTGGTCTGTTTGCTGTCTGTGGTGGGTGTTGCCACCGCGCAGCAAGGCACCCTCTCGATCTCCATCGAGCGGGGACGCCTGCGGGTAGATGGGCACCGGGTAGCCGACGCCTACGTGCCGTCCACCCTCGATCTGCAGCGCGTGGAGGGCTATGCCAGCTACAGCGGTCCGCGCGACGCCTCGGTGGAGATCGGGGGCTTGCGCTACCGCGTGCGCGGCGGGCGCATCGTGATTGACACCGACCCCACCGGCCCACCCGACGTGGTGCTTCAGGCCGGCCACCCCCTCGACCTGGGCAGCGGCGGCTACGTGTTCGTGCCTGTCGACTGGATCAGCGACCCTGCCGAGGTGCAACGTTTCCACTTCGCCACCCAGCAGGAAATCGCCCTCGACGCCACCGCCGAGGCCTATGCCGACCAGATCAGGCGGCTCGACTCGACAGACCCGCAGCACGCCCGCGCCGTCGAACGCCTGCGGGCGTGCCTCGAAGACGCGTTCGAGGTGAAGCAGCGCAACCGGCTGCGCGAGATCGAGATGCTCGAAGCCGAGTTGCGCTTTCTGCGCAAGCAGCAGCAGCGGCGCACCCAGCACCGCGACGAGATCGTTTCGCGCCGCCTGCGCGAGCTGCTGGCGCAGTAGAAAGGGCTGCCCGACGGCCCGGTGAATCCCGCTTCCGGCTCCGTGCGTTGCCCCGCCATGCGAAAAGGTCTCTTTTTCCCCGGCACCCTCTGCCTCGTGCTGTGCGCAGCAGCCTTTGCCGCCTGCGCCTCCGAGCCCACCCTGTCGCCCTACGAACGGGCCATTCTCCAGGCGCGCTTCGACAAGGACATGGCCCTGCGCGACGACGAGCGCTCCATCCTCGCCAAAAGCGTGCGGGCGCGCTTCGGGGGCCTTCATTACTTCGACGTGGACACGACGTACCGTTACCACCTACCCCTCCAGCGCGCCGCCCGGCTGGACACCATCCGCGCCACGCTGCGCAAAGGCGGCGTTGACCGCTACGTGCGCCTGGGCACTGTCGCCTTCACGCGCGAGGGCGTGGCCGAGACGCTGGCCGTGTACCAGCCCGCCGACGGGCGCCGCACCCTCTGGCTGCCCTTCACCGACGCGACGACAGGCAAGGAGAGCTACGGCGGCGGGCGCTACCTCAACCCGCCGCTGCTCGAAGACGGCACGATTCTGGTCGATTTCAACCAGGCGTACAACCCGGACTGCGACTACAACCCGGAGCGGTTCAACTGCGCCCTGCCGCCCGCCGAAAACCGGCTGGGCGTCGCTATCCGGGCCGGGGAAAAGAAATCCCTCCTCCACGAGCCGGGCTGATTTTACTTCCCTCTATGCGCGTTTCACTCCTTCTGCTGCCGCTGCTCCTCCTGGGGGCTGTCCGCCCCGACGCGCAGGTGGAGCGGGTGCTGTTTTCGGACGGCGGCAGCACGTTCGTCGTCCGCATCCAGGCCAGCGGACCGTTTGCAGCCTACGGCGCACCCACCGTGGAGGGGCGCGAGATGACCCTCGTGCTGTTCAACACGAAGCTCTCGCGCCGCTTCCGCGCCGACGCGCCCGGCGGCCCCATCGCCGCCTTCACGCCTGTTCAGGAAGGGCGGCACCTCAAACTCGTCTTCACCCTGAAAGAAAACGTGCAGGCGGACGTGGTGCAGGACCGGGTGGGCAACGATCTGCTCTTGACGCTGCGGCCCGGTGTGGAGCCGGCACCCGTCTCGCCGCCGGTGGTGGAAGCGCCGCTCGTCCGCATTGACGACGTGAGCCGGCCCGTGCCTCTGCCCAAGTCTACTGGCGCGCGCTGGCGCTTCGACACCGTCGTGATAGATGCCGGCCACGGCGGGCACGACACGGGCACGCGCGGCAATGGGCTGCGCGAAAAGGACATTACCCTTGCCGTGGCCAGAAAGGTGGGCCAGTACGTCCAGGAAAACCTCGGCGTCAAAGTCGTCTATACCCGCACCGACGATCGCTTCGTGACCCTCCGCAACCGGGGTCGCATCGCCAACGAGGCGCAGGGCAAGCTTTTCGTATCCATCCACGTCAACTCGGCCCCCGGCGCGAGCGGGCGCGCGGCCTATGGCACGGAAACGTATTTCATGGGGATGTACAAGAACGACGCCGCCAAAAGCGTGATGGAGCGCGAGAACTCGGTGGTGCGCCTGGAAGAAGACCCTGACGCCTACGCCGATTACGACGAGGAGGCCCTCATCCTGCGCACGATGGCCAACAGCGTGTACCTGCGCAAAAGCGAACGCCTGGCCGAACTCGTCGAAGGGCAGTTTGCTGGCCGTGTGGGGCGCAAAAGTCGGGGTGTCAAGCAAGCTCCGTTTCTCGTGCTCTGGGCCGCCTCGATGCCCGCCGTGCTTGTCGAACTCGGCTTTCTCTCCAATCCTGAGGAGGCGCGCTTTCTGGGCTCCGAGCGTGGACAGGACCTGCTGGCAAGCGCTATTTTCCGGTCCATTCGTGACCTCAAAGCCGAGTACGAACACGACCTCGAAGCTGCTGCCGACAGCCGCTGAGGGGCCGCTTCCAGCCCCTCCCCTTATGACCGACGACGCGCTTGCCCGCGCCCTCCGCACCATCCCGGACTTTCCCAAGCCGGGCATTCAGTTCAAGGACATCACGCCCATCCTGGCCGATGCCGACCTGCTGCGCGAGGCCGTGGCGCGTCTGCTCGAACCCTTTCGCGGCGTGGGAATCACGCACGTGGCTGGCATCGAGGCGCGAGGCTTCATGCTGGGCGGGCTGATGGCGCACGAACTGGGCGCGGGTTTCGTGCCGGTGCGCAAAAAGGGCAAGCTGCCGTGGCAGGTGTACCGCGCCGAGTACGCGCTCGAATACGGCACGGACGTCATTGAGGCGCACCGCGACAGCTTCGGGCCGGGGCACCGCGTGCTCGTCCACGACGACGTGATCGCCACGGGCGGTACGGCCCGCGCCGCCGCCGACATCGTGGCGCAGACCGGCGCGGAGGTCGCGGGCTTTTCGTTTCTCATCGAACTGGGCTTTCTCGGCGGGCGCGCCGCGCTCGATGCTGCCGTCCCCATCCACAGCGTGCTCACCTTCTGAACCCATGCGCCGGCTCCTTCCGCTCTTTCTGCTCGCGTTTCTGCCCCTCGCCGGCTGCGACACCGCCGACGGTGGCAGTGTTTTTCTGTCGCCCCGCGACGTATCGTTCTCGTTCCAGGTGAACGGCGGCAACCTGACGGTTGGTCAGCAGGCGACGGTCAACGCCACTGGCACGGTCTCGATGCAGGGCAATCTGGACGGTTTCAGCCTCGGCGAGGTTGTCGCGGCGCGCGTAACCTCGGCACGCATCCGGCGCCTGTCGCCGCTGTCGGAGAATCTTGGAACGCTGATGCAGTCGGCCAGCGTGTCGCTCGCGGGTGGAGGTACGCAGCAGGTGGCCACCGGCAGCAGTTTTGGCACGGCATCCCAGTTCAACATGACCGCGACGGGAGCCGACGTGTCGGCCATCGTGAAGCAACAGCAGTTTTCGGGCCGCCTCCAGTTCACGCCTGCCAAGGCCACCGACGCGATCTACGAAGTCGTACTTACCCTCGCCATCGAGGTGGAAGGGCTTTGAGGCATGGGTGCGTCAGCGCACCGCCGTACACGAGACTTCGATGCGGACGTTGCGGGGAAGTCCCGACACCTGCACGGCCTCGCGCGCGGGCGGGATTTCGTTGAAGTAGCGCCCGTACACCTCGTTCACCTGTCCGTAGTCGTTCATGTCGGACAGGTACACGGTGCAGCGCACGACGTTGGCGTAGTCCATACCGGCGGCGCGCAGCACGGCCCCCAGGTTCTCGAGCACGCGCTCGGCCTCCTGCTCAATGGTGCCCGAAATGAGGCTGCCCGTCTTGGGGTCGATGGGAATCTGCCCCGAACAGTACAGCACGTCCCCGACGAGGATGGCCTGGTTGTACGGCCCAATGGCCGCAGGGGCAAGCGGCGTCTTGACAACGGTGCGAGGGGTAGCGAGGCTGGGCATGAGCAGTAGCAGAATAGTACAATGCCCCAAAATGGCCCGCGAGCGGATGCGGGTTGGCGAAGAAAACCTCAATTGTTCAGTCCAGCGGCGCACGCAAAGCGCGCTTCAGCAGCAGCCCCCACACCCGGTTGTAAGGGTGCACGGTGCGCGCAGGCACGCCCCCGTCTCGCACGAGGGGGCGCCCCTCGTTGGCCCACCGGAAGATGGAGCCGTCGAGGTTGTACACGCGCCCGCCCGCCTCCATCAGCCGCTCTGCAAGCGCCGACGACCGGTAGCCCACCGAGCAGTACACGACGAGGGTTGCGCCCGCCGGCACCTCGTCGAACGTCGTGGCCGACGGCTCGATGCGCCGCGCACCCGGCAGGTGGCTTACGGCGAACTCCTCCTCTGTGCGGGCGTCGAGCAGGACGACCTTTTCGCCGCGCGCCAGCATCGCCGCGAGCGAATCCGCCGAAAGCTGCGGAACGCCGGGAAACTGGCTGCGGATCTGCGCCTCGACAAGCCGCCACGAGAGTGGCTGGCCATAGCTCAGGGGAAACAGCATCGCCCCCAGGAGCGCGAAAACGAAGAGGCTTTTTCGTAGCATTGCGGCAGGTTGCTCGATCTACTGACGGACGCTATGAACACGGTCGCCCTGTTTCTGCTCCTCATGCCCGTACAGACACCCGACGGGCTGGTCACCACCGTTGAAGTGGTACAGGAATGTCCAACAGCCTCCCTCGTGGTGCGCGCGGAGGTGCGCTGCGTGCCGGTCAGGGTGGAGCAAGTGGCGGCAGATTTATGGAGCGTGCCTGCGACAGAGCCCAAAAATCCACGCTCAGCCCTGCTGTGGTCATTGGCCGGCACGGGGGCTGTCTTCATCCCCGGCGTAAACGTCGTCGCCCTTGTCGTGGGGCCCGCTGCCGGGCACATCTATGCCGAGAACCTGCCGCAGGTCTGGATCACGAGCAGCATCCGGTCGCTGGGCATCCTGGCGCTCGTCGGAGCGGCGCTTTCGGGTTTCGATGGCGGAACGGACGAGGACGTAGAGCAGGCCATCGTGGTTGCCTCGGCGCTCTGGATCGGGGCGAGCGTTTTCGACATCGCCACGGCCCCGGCGGCGGCGCGGCGCTACAACCGCCGCCACGGCCAAACGGGCCTGGCTCCCATCTACGGTTCCGATGGGACGGGCGTGCGGCTGGCGACGCGCTTCTGAGCGGGGAAAAGCGCGTGAACGCGAAACGACGCGCCGTTTACACCCGTTGGGCGCGGCATGTTTAGCAAAGCCGAACCATGAGCAGTAAAGGACGGGTGCTGGTAGCGATGAGCGGGGGAGTGGATTCCTCCGTCACCGCCGTGCTGCTGCGCGAGCAGGGCTACGAAGTCGTCGGCATCACGATGAAGACGTGGGACTACACCGGCAGCGGCGGGCACAATGGCAAGGAGGTCGGCTGCTGCTCGCTCGATTCGATGAACGACGCCCGCAGCATCGCCCTCAAGTACGACTTCACGCACTTCATCGTGGATATCCGCGAGGAGTTCGGGGACTGGGTAATCGACCGTTTCACGAGCGAGTACCTGGCCGGGCGCACGCCCAATCCGTGCGTGCTGTGCAACACGCACATCAAGTGGGCCGCCTTGCTGCGCCGCGCCGATCAACTGGGCTGCGACTGGATCGCCACGGGTCACTACGCCCGCGTCGTAGCGGACGAGGCTTCGGGCCGCACGCTCCTCAAGAAGGGGCTGGACGAACGCAAGGACCAGAGCTATGCCCTTTGGGGACTGCCGCAGCACCACCTGGCCCGCTCCATCTTCCCGCTCGGCACCTTCACCAAGCCCGA
>CBDUBO010000145.1:0-6291 GCA_965365405.1 uncultured Rhodothermales bacterium
AAGCCACCGACGCCACGCTCAACCTCATCCTGAACAACCGCGCCTACGGCAACTCCCCCGCGCTCGCGCAGCGCATCGCGGGCCGCGTGCTGGACGAGGAAGACAAGCGCATGGGCTGAGGCCGCCTCATGCTGCGCCTCCGCCACGCCACCCCCGCCGACGCGCCCTTGCTGCGCGCCTGGGACGAGATGCCCCACGTCGTCGCCGCCGATCCGAACGACGACTGGGCGTGGGAAACCGAACTGGCCCGCACGCCCGACTGGCGCGAGCAGTTCGTCATCGAACACGACGGACGGCCCATCGGGTTTTTGCAGCTCATCGACCCGGCCCGCGAGGACAGCCACTACTGGGGCGACGTGCCCCCCAACCTGCGGGCCCTCGACATCTGGATCGGCCCCGCCGATGCGCTCGGGCGAGGGTTTGGTACGCAAGCAATGCACCTCGCCCTGGCCCACTGCTTTGCCGATCCCACCGTCGAGGCCGTGCTGATCGACCCGCTGGCCGGCAACACGCGGGCGCACCGCTTTTACGAGCGCCTGGGGTTCCGCTTTGTCGAGCAGCGGCGTTTCGGGCAGGACGATTGTTTCGTTTACCGCCTCGCCCGCGCCGACTACGCGGGGCAGAGCTGACAGGTACGCAACACCTGTCAGCTCTGGAAGCGCCAGTGCTACGCCGCATTCAGCGCGGCCTGTGCCGCTGCCAGCCGGGCGATGGGCACGCGGTAGGGCGAGCACGACACGTAGTTAAGACCCAGCGCGGCACAGAACGCAACGGACGCCGGGTCGCCGCCGTGCTCGCCGCAGAGGCCCACCTTGAGGTCGGGCCGGGTGGCGCGCCCGCGTTCCGTGGCCAGCTTCATCAGCGCCCCAACCCCCTCGATGTCGAGCGTCTGGAAGGGGTCGTCGGGCAGGATGCCGCGCTCGGTGTAGCCGGGCAGAAACGTGCCGGCGTCGTCGCGGCTGTAGCCGAAGGTCATCTGCGTCAGGTCATTGGTGCCGAAGGAGAAAAAGGCGGCTTCCTCGGCAATCGCATCTGCCGTGAGGGCGGCACGCGGCACCTCGATCATCGTCCCGATAAGGACATCCACCCGTTCCCCCGCAGCCTCGAACACCTCGTCGAGCACCCGGCTGATGATAGCCCGCTGGTCGGCCAGTTCGGCCCTGGTGCCCACGAGCGGCACCATGATTTCCGGCTGCACGCGTACGCCCTCGCGTTGCACGGCCAGCGCCGCGAGCGCAATGGCGCGCGCCTGCATTTCGGTGATGGCAGGGTAGGTGATGCCCAGGCGGCAGCCCCGGTGGCCCAGCATCGGGTTGGTTTCGTGCAGGAACGCGGTGCGGCGGCGCACGTCCTCCACCGTCAGGCCGGCGCGCTGCGCCAGCGTCTGCTGCTCGGCCTTCTCGTGGGGCAGAAACTCGTGCAATGGCGGGTCGAGCAGGCGGATGGTAACGGGTCGCCCGGCCATCGCACGGAAGATGCCCTCGAAGTCGGCGCGCTGGTGCGGCAGCAGGCTATCGAGCGCGGCCTTGCGCTCCTCGTCGGTGCGCGCCAGGATCATGCGGCGCATGGCCCAGATGCGGTCGCCCTCGAAAAACATGTGCTCGGTGCGGCACAGCCCGATCCCCTCGGCCCCGAACGAAACGGCCTTGGCGGCATCGGCGGGGGTGTCGGCATTGGTGCGCACGCGCAGGTGGCGAAACTCGTCGGCCCACGCCATGAACGTCTCGAAGTCGCCGCTCAGTTCGGGGTCTATGAGTTCCTGCTGTCCCACCACCACCTCGCCCGTCGAGCCGTTGATCGAGATCCAGTCTCCTTCGCGGACGGTGACCGCGCCGTTGGTGAGCGTGTGGGTGCCGTAGTTGATGACGATGTCCCCGCAGCCGGCCACACACGGTTTGCCCCAGCCGCGCGCCACCACGGCGGCGTGGCTCGTCATGCCCCCGCGCGAGGTCAGGATGCCCTCGGCGGCGTCCATCCCGCCGACGTCTTCCGGACTCGTCTCCACGCGTACCAGAATCACCTTCTCGCCCCTTTCGGCCCATGCTTCGGCCTCTGCGGCGCTGAAAACGGCTTTGCCCACGGCCGCCCCCGGAGAGGCGGGCAGGCCGTGCCCGATCACGTGGTCGCCGTAGGCTTCGGGGTGGGCAAAGCGCGGGTGGAGAAGCTGGTCGAGGTGGCGCGGCTCCACCATCGCGCGCACGGCGTGCGTTTTTGCTACCAGCCCTTCGCGGACCATGTCCACGGCCACCTTTACCGCCGCCGCGCCCGTGCGCTTGCCCGTGCGGGCCTGGAGCATGAACAGCTTGCCCTCCTGCACGGTAAACTCCACGTCCTGCATTTCGTGGTAGTGGCGTTCCAGCCTTTCGGCGATGCCGACGAGTTCGCGGTAGGCTTCGGGAAAGTGCGCCTCCATTTCGGCGATCGGTTGCGGCGTGCGGATGCCGGCCACCACGTCCTCCCCCTGCGCGTTGGCCAGAAACTCGCCGTAGAGCGTTTTCTCGCCCGTCGAGGGGTTGCGCGTAAAGCACACGCCCGTGCCGCTGCGGCTGCTCAGGTTGCCGTACACCATCGCCTGCACGTTTACCGCCGTGCCCAGCAGACCCTTGATGCCGCTGATCTGGCGGTAGCGAACTGCCCGGTCGCTCTGCCACGACCCGAAAACGGCGTTGATGGCGAAGCGGAGCTGCTCGCGGGGGTTTTCGGGAAACATGTATCCCGTGTGGCGCCGGTAGAGGGCTTTATAGCGATCCACGAGGTCGCGCAGGTCGGCTCCGGTGAGTTCGGTGTCCTGTGCCACCCCGCGCTCGTCCTTGAGGTGCTGCATGGCCTCCTCGAAGTGCTCGTGCGACACGCCCATCACCACGTCCCCAAACATGTCGATAAAGCGGCGATAGCTGTCGAAGGCGAAGCGCTCGTCGCCCGTCTCACGGGCCAGCCCCTCAACGACGGCGTCGTTGAGGCCGAGGTTGAGCACCGTGTCCATCATGCCGGGCATCGAGACGGCGGCGCCGCTGCGTACCGACACGAGAAGCGGGTGGCTAGACGCGCCGAAGCCCCGGCCCATGCGCGCCTCCAGCAGTTTGATGCCCGCCTCCACCTCTTCTTGGAGTCCTTCCGGCCACGTACCTGCGTCGGCCACGTAGGCGCACGCCTCCGTAGTGATGGTAAAGCCCGGCGGCACGGGCAGCCCGATGCGGCACATCTCGGCCAGACCGGCCCCCTTGCCGCCCAGGAGGGCTTTCATGGCGCGGTCCCCGTCGGCGGTGCCGTTGCCGAAGGAGTAAACGTAGCGGCCCTGCGAGGCCAGCGCGACGGGGCGGGGTTCTGGAGCGGGAATCATGGCGTAAAAGGATGAAAACCGAGGTTGCCCTTTATGGTAGGCGCGGCGTGCGAGACGTGCAACGAGGATTCCCGCCCCGCGCTGCCAGCTTTTCCCCTACACCGCACGCACGTCCGCACCGCCCAAACACACCGGAAAGCGGGCCGCCCGGCGCGGAATGAGCAATAGCGGACCTTTATCGCCCCTTTCCGCGTTGGCTCTTTTCGCCTGCGGCGACCCCGACGCCATTTCTGGATACGAAATCGGGCTTTGCTGCCGGAACGATCTGATTATCACCAACGCGCAACCGCGCCCCCTACATGGCTAAACAGCAACCCATTCAGCAAGAAGGCGTCGTCACCGAGGCGCTGCCCAACGCCCAGTTCCGCGTCGCCCTCGACAACGGCCACGAGATTCTCGGCCTACTTTCGGGCAAGATGCGAAAGTTCTTTATCCGCATCCTCCCCGGCGACCGCGTCGAAGTAGAGATGTCGCCCTACGACCTGACCAAGGGCCGCATCGTGTACCGATACAAGTAAGGCTGGCCGCGCCCTGTTCGCCGGTTAGTGCCACGCCCTACGGCCCCGCGCGGGCGGCTTTTCAGCCGCGCGCTGACGCCGCTGTTCTTGCGCCGCGTTGAAAGGCGGCTCCATCCGGAGCCGCCTTTTGCATTGCCATCGGGAGGGCGAGGGTTTATTATGAAGGCTGCTGGTGGCCGCTTTTCCGGCTCGTTCCATCCACCCATACCCTCCTTCCATGCGCCTTTCTACCACGCTCACCGCCCTTCTGCTGCTTTTCGCCCCCGCGGCGATGGCGCAGCAGCTGGAGGCCAGCCTCAACCCCACCCCCTCCACCAATCTCTCCGATCCGTTCGCCATTTACGTGCAGAACGGCGCGCGCGGCCTCTCCGGCCCGTGGGACCTGGACCGCGACGGCAAGAAGGAGTTGCTCGTGGCGCAGCACAGCGGGGCCGGCGGCCTCGTACACGTGTTCGAAAACACCACCGCGAACACCTGGGAGCTGGTCTATTCCACCTCGCTCATTGATTCAACGGGCTCCGACCGCAACGTGCGTTATGCCATCGGGGCCGACCTAGACAACGACGGCAACTGGGAGATCGTCACCATCCAGGGCAACAGCTACAAGGCCGGCAGCAAGACAGACTCGCTTGCTTCCGTCGGCGCGTACGTGTGGGAGCACGATGGCAGCATCGGCTCGGACAACTACGGCACCAAGCCCGCCTCGCGCGCCTCGTTCTACGACCTCGACGGCATGACTGTCTACGCGACGATGTTTGCCGAGCAGCTTACTGCTGCCGACGTGGACGGTGACGGGCAGCAGGAACTGCTCGTGCCCGCCAACGGCATCAACTCTCACGACATCTTCTACGTGCTCTCCGTCACGGGCGACTACGTGACCAACGGCATCGGCACCACGTTCGAGACGTGGGGCATCGAACTGAAGGCCGGGCCGCGCCTGGACGGCAACCTGCTCGGCGGTGGCAGCCCCTACGCCGTGTACGTGGCCGACCTCAACGGCGACGGCAAGAAGGACATCTCCTTCCACTCGTTCAACAACTTCGCTCTCTTCAACGCTACGGCCACGGGCATCAACACCTACGCGCTACCCACCACGTCCGTCGCCAACGGCGGCAAGCCGTTTATCAAGGTGACGGCGGCGGATCAGGTGGCCCTTTTCGGCGGAGCCGTTGCCGACATTGACAAGGACGGCAACGACGAGGTGTTCTACGCCAACTTCTTCGACAACAAGGTCTACGTCGTGGACTATGCCACGGCCGAGGACGTGCTGGAGATCGAGGCCTCGAACGTCAGCACCGAAGCCGAAGCCATCGTGATGGGCAGCGGCGGCGGCGTGGACATCGGCGACCTCGATGGAGACGGCAACCTGGAAGTGCTCGTGGGCGGCAGCGGCTACTCGGCCTCTCAGTTCGACGCCGGCACGCCCTCGCGCTTTATTCGCGTGGCCGAGTACAACGGCGGCGATCCCAAGCTGGGCAGCAGCTACACGCGCTACGACATCAACACGGGCGTGATGGCGGACAGCCTGGGCTTCCACACCATCCACCGCAAGACGCGCACCGGCGCCGACTCCACCTACCACGTGATTGCTTCGTCCAAGCAGGGCAGCACCACAATCGCCTCCGATCCCGTCTTCCCCAGCCGCATCGTCTATCTCGGCGACGCCGATGGTGACGGCGACCGGTCGGTGGCCCTCTCCTTCCAGGGCGTGGACGACAGCCTCTACGTCTATGACGAGGTGTGGACGAACTTCCCCACGGGCAGCGCCGCCGGCACAGACACGTCGTACTACGTGCGCTCGGTGCGCCAGGCGTACCTCAACCCGCGCCGCGATTTCGTGCGCATCTACTCGTTCGCGCCCGGCTTCGTGCTCAACACCGACCGCATCGTGATGCCGGACGATTACGTGCTCGAAGGCAACGCGCCCAACCCGTTCTCGACTTCGACCACGATCCGCTTTACGCTGCCCATCGCCAAGCAGATCTCGGCGCGCATCTACGACCTTCAGGGTCGCCTGGTGCACACGCTCATCGAGAACGAGTTGTACGAGGCTGGCCCACACCTAGTGGACTGGGACGGCACGTCGGGCGGTACTTCGCTCGCCAGCGGCGTGTATGTGATCCGGCTCGAATACGGCAACTTCAGCCAGAGCCGCACGCTCATGCTCGTCAAGTAAGCAGAACGGCGCGGCGGGCGTGGGGTGCGGGCTTTGGCCTGGCCCCGCGTCCGCCGCGCGGTTATATACAGCTATCACGTTTCCGCCGGTATGTCCCTGATGTTTTCGCGTTTCCCCCTCGCCTGGCTGCTGTTCAGCGAAACCCCGACCCTGCGGATGCTCATCGGTGGCGCGTTGATCATCGTCGCGATTGTGGTGTCGGCGCGGATGTCAGGCTCGGCCGACAAGAAAACCGTCGCCGCCGAGGCCGCCTCTCA
>CBDUBO010000146.1:0-6252 GCA_965365405.1 uncultured Rhodothermales bacterium
CGCGCCAGGACGTGCTCGACCGCGTGTGGGGCAGCAACGTGTACGTCGTGGACCGGACGGTGGACGTGCACGTGCGCAAGATCCGCGAAAAGCTGGGCGAGGACTACATCGAAACGGTCAAGGGCGTCGGCTACCGCTTCCGGCGCTGAGCGATGGCCAAGGGCGCGAAGGCTGAAGGGGGCAAGTCGAAGCGACGCAAGAGGGTTGTGCCCAGTCGCATCGGGCTGAAGGTGGCCCTTACGGCCGTCCTTTCGGCGCTTGCCGCCCTGATGGCCGTTGGGTTCACCGGACTGGGCGGCACACTGGGAAACCTGCTGGCAGCACTGCTCACAGGCGTCGGGGTGTATGGCGGCGTGTCGGCGCTGCTCACGCGCCGGCTCGAACTGGCCCGCCGCACGCTCAAAGACGTGCGCAAGCACCGCTTCGAGAGCCTCGAACGCCTCCACGTGCCCAAAGGCGACGAACTCAACGCGCTCGTGTGGCAGGTGTACCGCACGGGGCTGGCGCTCGAAAAGGAAATCGGAGAACTCAAAAAGCTGGAAAACTACCGGCGTGAGTACATCGGCAACGTGTCGCACGAACTCAAAACGCCCATCTTCGCCATCCAGGGCTTTGCCGATACCCTGCTCGACGGCGCGCTCGACGATCCGCGCTTCAGCCGCGCGTTTGTCGAGAAGATTCTGCGCAACACCGAGCGCCTGCGCACGCTCACGCGCGACCTGACCGAGTTGTCGCGCATCGAGACGGGCGAACTCAAGATGGAGATGGCGCCGTTTAGCCTGGCGCGCGTGGTGAGCGAAGTCATCGACCTGCTCGAACCGCAGGCGCAGGCGCGGCAGGTACGCCTCTCGCAGCGCCTGCCCGACGACCTGCCCGCCGTCGAGGGCGACCACGAGCGCATCCGGCAGGTGCTTACCAACCTCGTGGACAATGCCCTCAAATACAACAACGCGGGCGGTTTCGTGGACGTGGTGGCGCGCCTGCTTCCGGAAGGCGCTGTGCGCGTGACCGTGGCCGACGACGGCATTGGCGTGGCCCCGCAGCACGTGCCACGCCTGACCGAGCGCTTTTTCCGGGCCGACAAGAGCCGATCGCGCGAGCAGGGTGGCACCGGGCTGGGGCTGGCCATCGTCAAGCACATTCTGGCCGCGCACGGCAGCCGTCTACTGATCGAGAGCCGGCTGGGGCAGGGCTCGTCGTTCGGCTTCACCCTCCGGGCCGCCTCCCCCGCCCTGGTCACGGTGGAACGGGAAACGGTCGGGTAACGTTTGTTTCGACAGTTATCCGTCCAACTCCCCCTCATGCGTCTCCAAGATCGCCTCAAACAGAACCGTTTTGCCTCGCCCGCGCAGGAAGCGATGCTCAACGTGCTCGTGACGAGCGCGTGGCTCAACGGCGAGTTGTCGGCGGCGCTGGGTGCCTTCGACGTAACGCCAGCCCAGTACAACGTGCTACGCATCCTGCGCGGCAGCCACCCGGAGGCCATGACGTGCTCGGCCATCGGGGAGCGCCTGCTCGACCGCACGCCCGACGTGACGCGGCTGCTCGACCGGCTGGAGCGCAGCGACCTCCTGTGTCGCAAGCGGTGCAGCGAAGATCGGCGCGTGGTCAAAGTCTCCATTACCGACGCTGGCCTGGCCCTGCTCGAAAAGCTCGACCCATCCATGCAAGGGATGCTCGAACGGCTCGCCGAGGTGATGAGCGAGGCCGAATTCCACACGCTCAGCGCCCTGCTCGAGAAGATGCGTTCCCTCGAAACCGTGCCCGTCGCCGCTTAGACGCATCGGGCTTACAGGCCGCTCATGGCCGTCCGCGCCGCAATGAGGCGGTCGGTTTGCAGGCTCGGATCGCGGTAGTACACGAAGGCGGCGTACTGCTGGTCGGGGCGGCCCAGCACGTTGGCCTGCGCCCGCGCCAGTTGGGGATCGTCGGAGACGTAGCGGTACTCGTACTCGCCCTGTTTGAGGCGGACGACCTGCTCGTAGCGGCGGCTCTCCTCCACCCACCCCATCGGCTCGGCCAGGCGTTGCCAGCCGCTGAAGCTGCCCGTCAGAAACACGTTGCGCAGCGGGTTTTCGTCAGGAGGGATAAAGGCAAAACGCACGTCGAGATACTCACCCGTCGTGCCCGGGTCGCCCGTCGTGCGAGCCTCGCGCGTGACGGTCTGACCGTTGAGGATGGGATCGCCGGCGGCAGCCGGAAAAAGCGCGGCATCGGGCGAGAGCACGACGCCGTAGGGCCGGCGGTCGAGAAGGGCGCGCTCGACACGGCTCGACACGCGCAGGTCGCGCAGGTCGGCGTAGTAGACGCCCGTGTTGGGGTGGAAAGCCTCGCGAGGCTGGAGGTAGAACGTGAGCATGCGCGGATCGGTGCGGGCGGGCCGGTCGGCGCAGCGCGCCAGGTCGAAACGTCCGTTCTGCACAAAGCATACGTCGTAGCTGAAGGCGCTCAGCCCCTGCTCGACGGTCGGAGCGAACTGCACGATGGGCTGCACGCTGCTGCCCACACCCACGCCCAGTAGCACGGGCTCCAGCCCCATCTCCGCCGCCACGGCTTCTTCGGTCACGAAGAACGGACGCTCGAACAGGACGGCACCCTCGTTGCCCTGCTCTGTGACGCGCACGACGTAGTTGCCACTGATCTTGAAGGCGCTGCCCGTCGTGGGAAAGCGGTGTTCGTAGTGGACGTAGGGCACCTGCGTGGCCCGCGAGGGGTCGTAGCGCACCAGGTCGTCGCGCTGGAAGCCCTCCATGTACTCGATAGGGATGAGGTCGCGCCGCCACTGCCGGTCGGCGTGGTAGTAATACACCGAGAGGGGCCGCCCGGCCGCGCCCATCACGTCGAAGGCGAGCGTGAGTTGTTGCCCACCGCCCAGGCGCAGGATGGGCAGGCTGGTCTGGTTCTGGCCCGCGTAGAGCTGTACGGTGCGCACCGCGCCCTCGTCGGGTGCGAGGCGCAGGCCACTCTCTGTTGGAGCAATGGCGCGCGGCGCTTCCCTGTCGCCGGAGGGGTCGGTCGTGGCGCAGCCGGCCAGCAGCAGGGCAGCAATAACGAGGGCACGAATCATGAAGACAGAGCGATGGGCCGCCCCATCACGTCCGCGACGTGCAGATGGTTTCCCCTACGGCACGGGGGGCGCACCTTGTGCCCAGCGCGCCTGCGCCGCCACGTCGCGCAGGTACTGCGCCGCGCTGCGGTCGCCCAGGTCGGAAAAGGCGCGGGAAGCCTGGCGGGCGTGGCGTTCGGCCCGGCGGTACCAGCCGGCACGCAGGGCGATTTCCGCCAGCCACGCCTGGCGCTGTGCCAGGTAGCGGTTGCGCCTGCCTGGCGGGATCTCGGGCACCCACGCCGTCCCGGCCGCCGCCAGCTGCCGGTACGCGTTGCCGGGCTGATCGGGTGCCTGCCGCAGCGCGGCCAGCACCTGCCCCGCCCCCGACGTGTCGCGCGCCGTGCCGTACAGCGCGGCGATGGCCTCCGGGCGGCTTGCCAGCGACTGGCGCAGACCCAGCGCGACGGCCTGTGCGTGGGCGTAAAGCGGCGTCGCAGCCTGGGCGGCCAGGTAATCGGTAGCGGCTGGAACCGGCCTGCCCGCGAGGGCGCGCGCATCCCCGCGCCGGACGAGAAGCGCGGCATCGTCCAGCCCCATCGTATCCAGGCGTGCCAGCACGGCTGTGACCTCGCCCTGCCCCAGCCGCACGCGGGACCACAGGTCGAGCGCGGGAGCGTAGTCCGGACGGCGGCGCAGCGCCCGGTCGAGCGCGCCGAGCGCCCGCGCCGTGTCGCCACGGTTTAGCCACACGAGCGCGTGCCGCGTCAGCCGCCGTTCGGTTGGTACCCAGTGCGGGCTGGGCTGCTCGAACAGCGACCGCGCCGAGAAGCGCTGCCGCGCCAGCGGTGCCGCCGCCCGCTCCACAAAGTCCATCTGGTAGAGGCTGGCTTCCCATTCGTCTGCCAGCGCCATGACCGATTTGCCGTACACCTGCCTGAAATCGCCCCAGGCATACACCTTTTTGAGCTTCTCCAGGCCGTAGCGGCGGCCCAGAAACTGCACGAACGAGCCCGTGGTGGTGTACGAAACGGCCCCACGCGCCGTCCAGAAGCCGCCCGCGCCCAGCGATGCCGCCAGCCTCTGCGCCAGCAGCGTGTCGCCCGTGGCGAGGGCTGCCGCCACCACCTGCGCGTCCGCACCGGGCAGCCCGTCAGGCGGCTCGAAGGCGACGGCCAGCCCTTCCACCAGACCCACGTGACGCGAGGCGTGGACGACCGGCAGCCCAAAGCTCCGGGAGAACACGTGCACCAGTTCGTGCCCCAGCACGCGGTAGGGATGGCCCAGCAGCAGGTGCATTTGTGGGCGCCGCAGCCACACGGGCGCGACGCTCGTGTAGGCAGCCCCCGTCAGCCGCGCGCGCGTGCGGGCGTCGGGATAGACGTAGCTCTGCACGCGGCCCTGCGGAGCCACGCCGAGGGTGTCGCGCAGCCGGTGGTAGCGCCACTCGTGCTCGCGGGCGAGGGCTGCCCGCTCCACCGGGCCTGTGCCCTCCGGGTCGAAGTAAATATCGAAGTGCGCCGTCTGCACGTGTCCTGGTAGAACCTGCCGCAGCCGCCACGCGGGCGTGTTGAAGCCCAGCCACCCTCCCAGCGCGTAGTTCAGCGCGATCAGCCCCAGCACAGCCCCCAGCCGTTGACGTTGCCCTCGTCCGCGTTGTCCTTCGCCCAGCAGGTAGAGCGCAGCCGCCCACAGAAGCGTCAGCCCGCGAAAGGCGAACAGGCCGGGCCGCAGCGCCAGTTCTTCGTCGTAGAGGGGGCCAAGCACGCCGCCGAACGCGTGGTTGTAGTGGTAAAACTGCGGGTGCAGGCCCAGATCGTAGAGCGGCGTGAAGACGAGGAGCGCCGCCGCCACGCCCAGAAACGTCAGGTACGGAAAGCGCAAAGCCTTGCCTGTGAGCGCGTAAGCCAGCGCGACCGCGAGCGCCACCGAGGGCGGCGCAAACGTGACGTAGAGCAGCAGTCCCTGCCCGTACCCCCGGTTGGGTGCAAAGGGCAGCGTAGCCGTGAGCAGCACGAGCGGGACGATCAGCAGCAGCAAGTGCCGCCCCAGCACCGACCCGAACGCCGCCCCATGCCTGAAAGCACGCAGCGCCGACAGGCCGGCCAGCCCGAACGCCACCCCCGCTACCAGCGCCGACGACTCGGCGTGCAGCACGCGCAGCAGCGGCACCGCCCACAGCCCCACACACAGCGCAGAATAGGCCAGAGCAGTGGGGGCGGCACGCACGGCTCAGAGCAAAACGATGGACAGGCCGATGGAGAGCACCTCTTTGAGCTGCGCCCGCGGGCTCTGGTCCCGGTCGAAAAGGACGGACGCCTCCACGTTGGTCGTGAGCCACCTGTTCACCTTCAGCGCCAGTTCGTTGTCCCACGTTACGTCTGGCGTTTCGGGCTTGTTGAAGGCGGCAAAGAGGCCCAGCGACGACCTGTAGCGCACATTCTCCATCAGCACGCGGTCCACTTCCGTCCGGGCCTCCAGGCCCGCCTCGACGCGCGCGAAGCGGTTCACGCTCATGCTGTAGAGGGGGCGCAGCCGTGGAATGGCGACAAACGTCTCTTTTGCTCCTATCCCGAAGCGCTGCTTGAACCACTGGGCCGGCTCGTAGGTCAGGCCGACGGCCTGCGTGAGCGTGGCCGGGGCGAAAAAGTCGGACACCTTGACGGGCGGCTTGCGGCCATCACCGAAGGGGTTTTTGTCGTAGTTGAAGCCCGCGGTAAACTGCGACCGGAAGGCGGCGGCGACGGTAGGCTGGAACTGGCGGAAAAAGCCTTCGCCCCGGTAGCGCAGCGCCGTTTCCAGGCGGATGAGGTCGTCGGCCTTGCGCACGTCGAGCGTGTCCTGCTTGACGAGGCCGAAGGCCAGGCGCAACGCGTGCGTCTGTCCCCACATGGGCGTCTGCCGCTCAGCCTTGCCGTCGAGCACGGCGGTGCCGGCGATGGTGTTGAGCCCCCCCTGCGTCCAGTTGCTGTAGGCGGCCTGCGAAGCGTTGATGGTACCGGTGAGGGCGCGTTGCCAGCGGTAAAGGGTGTCCGCCTCCTGTGCGGCGGCAGGCAGCACGAATGGCAGTAACAGGAGGGAGAACGTCAGGCGAAGCATGGGCAGAAGGCCGTGGGCGGATAGGACCAGCACGCGGGAAGCGCGGCACACGCAACAAAAAAGGGAGGCTGTGCAGCGCACAACCTCCCCGAAGGGAAAGCGCGTGA
>CBDUBO010000147.1:0-6210 GCA_965365405.1 uncultured Rhodothermales bacterium
GTGATGAGCCGGCGGCTACGGCGGTGACGCAAAAAGCCGGTGCCCCGCGAACGCGGCACCGGCCTGAAGCGAATGCTGGGCTGGCCAGCCGAGGTGGTTAGGGGAAGATGCCCATCTCGTTGTAGCTCACGGCCACCTTCTGGATGGCGCTGATGAACGCCGCCGTGCGCAGATCCGTGCTGTACGTCTGCCCGATGTTGCGCACCTCGCGGTAGGCATTGATCATCGTCTCCTCCAGACCCGAGTTGACCAGGTCGATTTCGTCGCCGCCCTGGATGATCTGGTCACGCAGTTCAGCCTCGAAGGGCTGGCCCGTAGCCTGCTCGATGGCTTTGAGCAAGCGCTCCTGCGAGCCCTGCTCGAAGCGTTTGCTCATGCGCCCGAAGCGCACGTGCGACAGGTTGCGCAGCCACTCGAAGTAAGAAACCGTCACGCCGCCCGCGTTGATGAACACGTCCGGGATGACGAGCACACCCTTTTCGCGCAGGATGTCGTCGGCGTCGGCGGTGACGGGGCCGTTGGCCCCTTCGGCGATGATCTTGGCCTTGACTTGCGCCGCGTTGTCGGCGCGGATCTGGCCTTCGAGGGCGGCAGGCACGAGGATATCGCAGTCCGCCCCGATGATTGCGGCGGCATCACCGAGGTGCTCGGCACCGGGGAAAGACAGCAGCGTGCCGTGCTCGCGGCGGTAAGCCAGCACCTTGCTCACGTCGAAGCCGTCGGGATTGTAGATGGTGCCTTCCATTTCGGAAACGGCGACGATGGTGGCTCCGCCTTCCTGGATGAACAGGGCCGCGTGCGAGCCTACGTTGCCCAGCCCCTGCACGGCCACCCGCTTACCGGCCAGGCCGGGCGTCAGGCCCAGCTTGTCCATGTCTTCCTTGAAGCCGACGGCCTCGCGCACACCGAAGAAGACGCCGCGCCCGGTGGCTTCGGTGCGCCCGCGCACGCCACCCTGCCCGACGGGCTTGCCCGTGACGCAGGCAAGCGCATAGAGCGGATCGTCGGAAAAGGACTGGTACGTGTCCATGATCCACGCCATCTCGCGCGCGCCCGTGCCGTAGTCAGGGGCAGGCACGTCCGCGCCGGGACCGATAAAGTTTTTCCGCATCAGCTCGTAGGTGTAGCGCCGCGTAATGCGCTCCAGCTCGGCCACCGAATAGTCGCGCGGGTTGATCTTGATGCCCCCCTTGGCTCCCCCGAAAGGCACGTCCACGATGGCGCATTTGTACGTCATCAGCGCCGCGAGGGCCATCACCTCGCTCTCGTTCACGTTCTCGGCATAGCGGATGCCGCCTTTGGTGGGCAGCTTGTGGTGCGAGTGCTCGGCGCGGTACGCCTCGATCACCTCGATGGAACCGTCGTCGCGCTTGAGCGGGAATTCCATCCGGTAAACGCTGTTACACATCCGGATCTGTTTGAGCAGGCCGGGGGCGTAACTGAGGTAGCCGGCCGCGCGGTCGAACATCCGGTTGACTTGCTCGAAGAAGTCGGGGTGAGCCATGGGATTCAAATGGAGCGAGTGGAAGCGGTTGGAAGCCCTTCCGGGCCAAGAATCGCCCAAAGTAAGCAATGCGTTCGGGTCGTTACAGGGTTTGTCTTCTTCGTTAGGTTTGGGCGCGGCGTGGGTATGGCAGAGCCGTAGAATCCCCCCGCCGCACTCGCTGGCGTGCGCGTTGCGCGCCTCGCATCGCTTCTACGCCCGACTTTATCCTTCTCAAAAAGCCACGCAATGCCGTTCCGGCCACGTCTTACTGCGCACACCCGTCTCGTCCTGCTACTCGGCGATCCCGTCGGGCATTCGCGCTCGCCCGAACTGCACAACGCGGCCTTCGAGGCGCTGGGGCTGGACTTCGCCTACATCGCCTGCCGCGTCGCGCCCTCCGACCTGGCGGCGGCGGTGGGCGGGCTGCGGGCGCTGGGCGTGGCCGGGGCCAACGTCACCATTCCGCACAAAGAGACCATCCTGCCGCTGCTCGACGCGCTCACCGAAGAGGCACGGGGCATCGGCGCGGTCAATACCATCGTCTCCGAGGGCGGCCATCTCACCGGTCACAACACCGATGCGGGCGGCTTTCTCGACGGCCTGCACGCCTATCTCCACCAGTTAGAGGGGGCAGAGATGCTGGTATGGGGGGCCGGCGGAGCCGCCCGCGCTGTCGTCTACGCCCTTCTAACGGCATTCAGGCCTTCCCGCCTCACCCTTGTGGCCCGCCGCACCGCGCAGGCGGACGGGCTCGCGGCCGCCTTTGCGTCCCACTCCCCGCACACCACCATCGAGACGTGTGCCTTTGGAGGGGCGGCAGCGGCGGTGCGGCGCAGCGCCCTGCTGGTCAACACAACCCCCCTGGGAATGCACCCTCACCTGAGCACCACGCCCTACCCCGAAGGTCTTTTCACGCCCGGCCAACTGGTGTACGACCTGGTTTACACTCCGCTGCAAACGCGTCTGCTCGAAGACGCTGCCCGGTGCGGGGCGCTCCCGATTACCGGCCTGTCCATGTTTGAGGGACAGGCCGCGCGGGCTTTCAGGTACTGGACAGGACAGGCCTTTCCGCCTCGCTCAGCACAAACGGTAGAGATGTGACAGTCTTGGGAGGCGTTCGGATCGGGCCTGCGCTTCTGGAACAGCCGCCTTTCGCGGCTGGTTGCCCGGTTTCGATTAGAGGAGATTGATCTACACGCATTATGAAGCTGCCCCCCGCCACGCGGTCTCTTAACAGAGACCCTGATGAAAACAAGACCCGGACGGCTGAAGGGGCACGTGCTTTTTCTATCCCGATTCGGTTCCCCTTCCTGTCGGGTGCTCCGGCAACCCTGCGTGCCACGCCTGTTTCCCTCCCTCCTCTCCCCGTCAGAGACTCCTACGAAGCCACCAGTTCTCAGTCCCTCCAGGCCCGGCGCGACCGGCCCGCGCGGCTCCTGGTGCTGGAAGACAATACCGATTCAGGCGAACTCCTCAAGACGCTGCTCGACGACCAGTACGACGTTACGCTCCGTCACACCTACGATTCAGCCCTCGACGCTGTCCGCAGTGGCACGTTCGACCTGTTCGTGTTCGACATCAACCTGGGTGAGACCCGCACCGGGGCCGACCTGTTGCGGGCCATCCGGCACCTGCCCGAGCCGCCCGGCACACCTGCCATCGCCTGCACGGCCTATGGCACCTCGGATGACAGGGGGCAAAGCTGGTACGATAGCGCCGGATTCAACGGCTACGTGCGTAAGCCTTTCGAGATTGACGAGCTGTTCGACACCATCGAACGAGTCCTGCGCCGCACGGGGCGCTGAGCCGTGCTCCTGTACCCGGAACGCCTCCACGCGGCCGCAGACCTTGCCGCAGGTTTCAGCACCCGCCGCGGAGGCGTTAGCGAACCTCCATTCGATACGCTCAACCTGGGCCTGAGCGTTGGAGATGACCCGGACGCCGTCGAGCAGAACCGCACACGCTTTTTCGAGGCGTTGGGGTTCCAGTCCCACCAGGCAGCCATCGCGGGGCAGGTACACGGAAGCGCCGTGCTGGCCGTCACGGAGGGCGGCCTGTACCGAGGCTACGACGGCCTCGTGACGGCTCAGCCGGGCGTGCTGCTCTGCATCACCGCGGCCGACTGTGCCGCCGTGCTGCTTGCCGACCCGGAGGCGCGCATCGTGGGCGCGTGCCACGCGGGCTGGCGTGGCACTGTGGCCTGCATCGTCGCGCGCACCGTAGAGGTGATGGCCCACCTGGGTGCCCGCCCCCAGCGGATGCTGGCCTACGTCAGCCCGTGCATCTCCCGCGCGGCGTTCGAAGTCGGGCCCGAAGTGGCTGCCCGGTTCGACGATGCTTTTGTCTATCCGCAGGCAGAGGGCAATCCGCATGTGGACCTGAAGGCCGCGCTACAGCATCAGCTACAGGATGCGGGCCTGGCAGAAGGGCACATCGAGGTCGCCGCGGGGTGCACGGCTTCCGACACCGCGCAGTTTTTCTCGCACCGTGCCGAAAACGGCCGCACCGGGCGCATGATGGGGGCCATCGGCTACCGGTGAGCGCCCGCTATTCCGCGTCCGCGCTGAGCCAGCACAGGTGGCGCACATCGCCCCCGCCGTGCTCGATGAGCAGGTGCCGCGTATTGGTGGGCAGCAACTCGGCCACGCGGCTGGGCCATTCGACGATGCACACGCCGCCAGCAGACAGGTAATCGTCGAAGCCGAGGTCGAGCAGTTCGTCGGCACTGCGCAGCCGGTAGGCATCCATGTGGAAAACGGGCAGCCGCCCGCTGTACTCCTGCACAAGCGTGAACGTAGGGCTGCTGACGGAGTCGGCGGCGATGCCGAGCCCCACGCACAGCCCCCGCACGAAGTGCGTCTTGCCCGCGCCCAGGTCACCGTGTAGCGCCAGCACATCCCCGGCTTCTAGCAGCAGGGCCAGGCGCTGCCCCAGCGCCTCTGTCTGGGCAGGCGTGTGGGTGGTGGCAGGCAGGAGGCTGGCGGGGGCGAGTTCCGACATCGGGTTAGACGTAACGAGGGCGAGGCACCTGTAAGGGCCCGGTAAAGCCATGGAATCGTTGAAACTACAACGGGGGCCTCCCCATGTAACTCCATGAACAGACTGTTCACCAACCTTACAACGACTGCTATGAATACGACGACCTATCAGGACACCGACACCGACGTGATGACCGACTACCGGCCCCGTCTCCTCTCTTCCTCTTCTCTCGAAGGCAACACCGTGGTCAACGGCCAGGGCGAATCGCTCGGCGAGATCAAGGACTTCATGGTAGACCTCGACACCGGCCACATCGCCTACGCGGTGCTCTCCTTCGGTGGCTTTCTCGGCATGGGAGATAAACTGTTTGCTGTGCCTTTCGAGGCGCTCCGCACGGACACCGTCAACGAACGCTTCGTGCTGGACGTGCCCAAGGAGAAACTCGAAAACGCGCCGGGATTCGACAAGAACAACTGGCCGCAGCACGGCGACGACTCGTTCCTCAACGAGGTCTACAACTACTACGGCTACGGTAACTACCGCGACTACAACGAGCGCTACTACGGCGACTACAACGAGGGTCGCTACATGAACCGCTACGCCGACCGCGACTGGAACAGCAACACCGACCAGCGCGAAACCTATGCCGACCGCGTGGCGCGCTCGCGCCGCGAAGGAATCGTCAACGTGGTAGACCCCGACCGCAACGGCGTCTGAATTGCCGGCTCGAAACGCCCACACGAGGCGTGCTGCCCCAGCCGGGCGGCACGCCTTTTTGCATTTTGCTCTGCACCTCAGGCCCTCGCGGATCGCAGCGACTGAATCAGGCGGGTGGCGGCGCGGAGGCCCGTTTTGGGCTTGGGAGGCACGTGTACTTCCAGGCTCACGGGACCGCTGAAGCCGTGCGAGGCGAGTGTGGCAAACTGACCGGGCCAGTCCACCGCCCCTTCGCCGGGCTCGGCGTCAGTAAACGCTCCGCCCACGCCCTGGCCGTCGCGGTAGCGTACGAGCGCCACCAGGCCTGCAAGCGCTTCGAGGCCCTTTTTCGGGTCTTCGCCCGCCTGCATGGCGGCCGCCGGACTCCATGCGGCCAGCACGTGCGGGTGGTCGGCTGCAAGGAGAAGTTCGGCCAGTCGCACCCCGGTCGGGTGTGCCGCTTCCGCCTCGTTGAGCAGGGCGAGGGTCGTGCCCTGTCTGCCAGCCATGTCGCCCGCGCGGCGCAGTAGTGCAACCGCCTCATCCAGGCTGAAGTCTTCCACCGCAAACGCAGACGCCACCACGAGAGAACACCCCAGACGCGTGCAGAAGGACAGCGTCTCGCCCAGGGACGCGATCTCGTTGAGGCGTGCCCCGCGTTCACCTACCGGCCCTTCGAACAGACCCGGCACGATGGCGGCCACCTCGAACTCGGCCTCTTCGAGACGTCGCCGCAGTTTGCGTTCATTGACAAAGGGCACGCGGTCGCCTGGCCCGCCCACGGTGCGCAGTTCGACGGCCTCCACGCCCCACAGCGCGGCATAGTGCAGCGCCCGGTCCAGATCCGGCGTGACGGTGTCGGTGAGCAGGGCAGGAAGCATGGGAGGGTGAGCGTTCGGAGGGGATGGCGGAGGAGGAAGTTGGAGCCAATCCAAAATCCGAAATCTGCCATCCGAGATTCAGTGCAGCGCCACGTGCTTGATGAAGCGCCGAACGGCGAAAAACGCGCCGATCCAGCCAATGGAGATGCCAGCCAGTACGGGCGCGGC
>CBDUBO010000148.1:0-6200 GCA_965365405.1 uncultured Rhodothermales bacterium
CGCGCCAGATGTTCGAGGTGGCGCTCCAGGCTTCCATCGGCAGCCGCGTCATCGCACGCGAAACCGTCAAGGCGATGCGTAAGGACGTGACGGCCAAGTGCTATGGCGGCGACATCAGCCGCAAGCGCAAGCTGCTCGAAAAGCAGAAAGAGGGCAAAAAGCGCATGAAGCAAGTGGGCCGCGTCGAGGTGCCGCAGGAAGCCTTCCTGGCTGTTCTCTCGATGGACGATTAGTCGTTGGTCACTGGTTATTCGTCATGGAAAGCAGCGAGGAGAGGAGGCGACGAATGACAGACCCCCAATGACCCATGACGACTGACTCTCTGCCCATGCTGCGTTTCGGGCTGATCGCCGTGCTGCTTGTCGCGTCCACGTCCACCGCCGCTGCGCAGGACGTGGTGCCGTTTCTCCAGCAGCAGCGCTTTCTGACGCGCGCCCACGAACTCATCCGGGCGCACGGCGAGCGGCCGCAGGGGCGGCCCCTGGCCCCGCTGCTACCACGGGACAGCGTGCTCGCCGCCCTTATCGCCGCGATCACCTCTCCTGCCGAGATAGTGGATACGGCGCAGGCGGTGCCGCTTCCGGAGCGGCCTGCCATCACGGTGCGATCGGTGCGGCTCATCAAAAAGCTGGAGCGTCCCTGGTTTACGCGCACGTTTGCGGAGACCGAGTGGGCCTACCTGGGCAGCAACCACGTCACCGCTCTCGACACGATGCGCTCGTGGCGGCTGCGCGCCGCACTGGAAGCCGCCTACGGCAATCCTACGCAGACCGTCGTCGAGGTGTCGCAGGACACGACGCTCACGCTCTCGACGGCCATCCAGTTCGAGTACTGGCTCGTCGTCAATGACACCATTCCCCTCATCGTCTCCGACGTGAGCGGCCCGCTCGACCGGGGGCTGGTCATCGCCACCGATCGGCACCTGCGCGAAAAGCTGCCCGAACTGCGCGATGTGGTGTTCGGGCCGCTCGTGCGAAACGCACCGCTTGCACCGTTTGCCGACTATTATTACGACGTAGAGGGCCGCGCGTGGTACCTCGTCACCTACGACGGGCAGCGCTTCACCATGCGTGCAACGCCGCGCCCGCCACTGCGTACCCGCCCGCTCCCTCCTGCGCTCCGCTGACCGTTTATACCCTCCGCCCGATTGGCCTCGACCACTGATTCACGCGCTGCCCGTCGCCAACGCCGCGCCGAAGCCCGCACCGATGCCGCGCCTCTGGACGCTGGCAACTCTGCACCCAAGAAGAAGAAAGGCCCCATCCGCGAGTGGATTGAGGCGCTCGTTTTTGCAGCGGTCGTGATGCTTTTCGTCAGGACGTTTTTCGTGGATCAGTTCCGCATCCCGACGGGCTCGATGGAGAGCAACCTGCTGGTGGGCGATTTCCTCTTCGTCTCCAAGCTCCACTACGGTACGCGCACGCCCGTTTCGCTGGGCATTCCGTTTACCACCCTGCACGTGCCCGGCCTCGAACTGCCCCACACCCGGCTTCCCGGCTTTTCGGAGGTCGAGCGCAGGGATGCTTTCGTGTTCAACTGGCCCGGAGACGACCTGAGCCTGCCCGTGGACCGGCGGCAGCATTACGTCAAGCGCGTCGTCGGCCTGCCCGGCGAGACGCTCGAGATCCGCGAGGGCGTCGTCCACATCAACGGCCAGCCGCTGCCCGACGGGGAGAACTACCAGCACGCCTATGTCATTTACAAGCGCGATCCGCGGTTGCCCCTTTCGGAGGTGCGGCTGCGTGAACTGGGGGTGCGCCAGGTCGTGGGGCAGGGGGCGGAATATTCCATCGTGATTGCCACGAAGCCTGTCGCGGACGCCGTGGCAGCGCTGCCCTACGTCGAGCGCGTCGAGCGCTTCCGCGAGCCCGGCCCCGGCGAGCCCGGCTTCGAGAACAACAAGTGGCCCGCCGGCCAGGGTTACACGTCGTGGAACTACGGCCCCGTCGAACTGCCCGCCGAGGGGCAGACGTTCACCTTCACCGACCAGAACTGGCCCTACCTGTCGGCCACCATCAACGCGCACGAAGGGCACCGCGCCGAGCGCCGCGCCGACGGCACGTTTCTCATAGACGGGCAGCCTGCTCAGCAGTACACGTTCACGCAGGACTACTTCTTCGCCATGGGCGATAACCGCGACGACTCGCTCGACTCGCGCTTCTGGGGCTACGTTCCGATGAACCACGTCATCGGCAAAGCCGTGATGACGTACTTCTCTTGGGATGGTCAGGGTTTTCCCGTGCGGTACGAACGCATTCTCAAACCCATTCGCCAGCGATAGAACGCCCCGGTTACAGCTTGCCGTGGGCTTCGACCGCGCTGATCTGAAAGCGCTCCGGCAGGTTGCTTTCGTGACGGGTGCGGCACGTGCAGAAGAAATGCCTTTGCCGCCTGCAGCGCGTTGAACGTGCTCCCGAGTGTGCACGTCGGCATAGGGGCGATAGCGGCACAGGTGGGTGCTAGCAAAAGTGCATTCTGTGCATTCGCCGAGGTGCCTGTCCCTGGTGTCGGCATGAGAACCGCGCTGTGAGAATCCCGCCTGGTTTCATCTGATACGATCAGAGCGTCGATAGCGTGGACTTCCAACTAATGGAGTGGTACGGCATATGATGTTAGCAAACGAGAGCGTCGAGTCGTGATAGCTTGTCAAGCGCAGGTTCAGGCATTGAAACAGTTAACCCAGACGTGAACCTGGGCTTGTGTGTGTGAGGAGCGTAAAGCAAGATGTGAAAAAGCATTCAGCTACGTTGACATACCTCGGGTCGGTGTAATAGCATTAGTGCTTATCTCCTAAACCGAAATCAGCATTATGGCAAAGAAACAGAGCAACCTCAACTACGAAGTCGTATCGCACGATGAGATGCAGCAGGTACTGGCATCGTCGCGGCGTGGGCGTGGAGGGCGCGTTTCCAAGTGGGAGCCGGTGCGCACGGCCCTCGGGCAGATTGAAGAGGGCAAGGCCCTCAAGCTGACCCTTCCCAAGCGGGAGGTGCAGGGGCTGCGCCAGTACCTCTCCAAGCAGATGCCGGGCCGCTCAAAAGTGGTGTCGAGCGTCGCGCAGGGGGAGGACGACCGCTATCATGTGTTCGTCACTTCTGCTGAAGGTTCGTCGCGGAAGAAGCGGTGAGCAGGGGAGGCCGTGGCGACGTGGGCAAATTATGGGGTAAGCGCAGGTTTTTTTTGAACCCTGCGTGGGCCAATCTTGCTTGATGAACTTTTGCATTGTACCATATGCGAAGGCTCCATAGATAAACTTTTAGCCCCCATGAACAGCATGAATGCCTACCAGCCCCCCACCCTCATCGTCCACGGATCGGTAGAGGAACTGACCCGCGCCAGCGCCAACTCGAGCGCCACAGATTCGATCTTCCTCAACGGCGTGCTCGTCGGTAACCTCAACGGCTCGCTCGACGCCTGCGTCTCGCCGAACCCACAGAGCCCGAGCGGCACCTGCAACGTGCCGTGAACAGACTGAAACCTGTCGTGATCAGGCGGCGCGCTCTTGCAACGGAGCGCGCCGCCTTTTTTTATGCTTGCTCCTTCTTTACCGCTCCGCGCTGAAGCGGGGGAGCAGGCGCGGGTAGCGTTGCAGCATTCCTTCCTCCTGCATCAGCTTTTCGATGGCGTCCATGTCCATCGGCACGAAATCAGACGCGATCTCGGCTCCGGTTTCGGTTACGATGATGAGGTCTTCGAGGCGGATGTAAATCAACTCCTCGGGTACGGTGAGCGCCGGTTCGATGGTAAACACCATGCCCGGCTGCAGCGGACCGGTATAGTTGCCAACGTCGTGCGTGGCCATGCCTACCCAGTGGCCGAGGTACGTGTCGGCAGGCGTCACGCGGGCGCGGTAGAGCAGCACGAAGTTGCGCGCTGCGCGGGCGTACTCTGGTTTTGAAAACGAAGTCTGATCGAGCAAGGCCTGCATTTCCTCTGCTGCCTCGCGCCCGATGGCAGAGGCCGTGACGCCCGGACGGATGCGTGTGAGGACGGCGCGATAGCAGGCGAGGTAGAAGCCGTAGAGTTCACGCTGCCATGGGCTGAACGTGCCGTTGACGGGCCACATGCGCGTCACGTCGCTCATGTAGTACTCCACGTCCGGCGCGTAGTCCATCAGCACGAAGTCGCCGTCGCGCATGGTGCGCTTGCCGTCGTGGTAGTGAGGAAAGAAAGCGTTCTGCGCGCTGGCGACGAGCGAGTAGTAGGCGTCGCCCTGCGCGCCCTCGCGGAAAAAGATGAAGCGGGCCACAGCGTCCAACTCGGCCTCGCGGATGCCGGGCTCGGTAGAACGCATGGCTTCCATGAGTGCCAGGCCCGATAGCCGGGTGGCTTTGCGGATAAGCGCCAGTTCCTGCTCGCTCTTGACGAGGCGGAGGCTGTCGAGCAGGGGCGTGAGGTCGCGCAGGTCGTACATGGGGAAGCGCGTGCGCAGCAGCTGTACGAAGCGTCCCTCGCGGCTCTCCCGGCCGTCCCACGGGTCGGAGGCGATGTCGGCGTTGACACGCAGGCCGAGGTCGCGGCTCTCGGCCATGCCCTCAGCCGGACTGAGCGGTGTGTAGAGCGTAGGGAGGGCCGGGCGCGTGCGGGCCAGGCGGGCCAGATGCTCGGCCAGCAGTTCAGGGCCATACGCGCCGTCGAAGCCGAGTGTGTCGCGCACGAAGCCGCCGTCCTCGGCGGCGAGGAGCTTGCCTTCGCTGCGCTCGCGCCCGCTGTTGCGGTGTGGCAGGTACAGGCTGGCACGCCGCGTGGTGCCGTCCAGCAGGAGGTACGCCCCCGGCACTTCGATGCCGGTGAGGTAGAAAAACTCGTTCGTCTGCCGGAATCGCGTGTAGCCACGCGGCGCGGCCGCCCCCTGGACGACGGCCACGGCGCCTGATCCCAGCGCGTCGAAGACGCGCGCGCGGCGCTGCGCGAACTCCTGAGGCGTGAAGCTCTCGGTGAAGCGCGGCACGTCCACTTGGGCGGTGGCCGGCGCGGCGGTGAGCAGGCAGAGGCAGAGGAACAGCAGAGCAGAGCGCATGGCGGTGGGGCAGAAGCGATAGCGCCAAGCTATCACATTTCCGCCAAAGCGCACCCGCTACGCGCTACTTCTCTCAGCGGCCCACGTCGCGGTCACCCGCGCGCAGACCCTCCAGAATGCTCAGGTAGGACAGGTAGCGCGAGTGCGACACGTCGCCGGCCTCGACGGCAGCTTTGACAGCGCAGTCTGGCTCGTGGTCGTGCGTGCACGTGGGAAAGCGGCAGTCGGGCAGCAAGGGCACGAACTCAGCGAAGTAATGTCCCAGGTCGTGGGGTTCGAGGCCGGTCACGCCAAACTCGCGGATGCCGGGCGTATCCACCAGGTAACCGCCAAACGAGAGGGGATAGAGCGCGGCGTTCGTCGTCGTGTGCTTGCCCTTGCCCGTGCTCGTGCTCACGGCACCGGTGCGCAGGCTCAGCTCGGGCGCGAGCGCGTTGAGCAGCGATGACTTGCCCACGCCGCTTGGACCCGACACCACGCTCACTTCATCGCGAAGCAGCTCCCGGAGCCGATCGAGGCCACGTCCGTCCCGCGCGCTCACCTCCACGACGGGGTAACCCAGGCTGCCGTACAGATCGACGAACCATCCTGCCGCCCGCACCGGCTCGTCGTCCGCATCGAGATCGTCGAGCAGGTCCACCTTGTTGACGATGACGCCGGCGGGAATCTCGTCGCGTGCGGCGGTAACGAGAAAGCGGTCCACAAGCCCGGGGTTGAGGCCGGGCAGGGCTACGGACTGCACGCACCACGCCCGGCTCACGTTGGCCGCAATGACGGCTTCGATGCCTACGCGCCGCCCGGCAGCGCGGCGGCTGAGCTGCGTGGTGCGGGGCAGGATGCGTTCGATAGCACCCGTCCCGTCGTCGCCGAGCGTCAGTTCCACTATGTCGCCGACGGCGACGGGGTTGGTGGTGCCGAAATCACCCTGACGGAAACGCCCGCGCATCCGAGCCTGCACGCGCCCTTCTGGTGTTTCGACATGATACCACGAACCCGTCGAGGCGACGACGCGGCCTGTCAGGGCTGGCTGTTCGGGATCAGGCATAAAGCAGAGGGTACAGCGCGAAAATACACCGTGGGTGCAACCGTGCGGCACCGGTAATAGCCGCCCGGGCGTGAAACTCATGCCCGCTCTGCACGTCAACGACCCGGTCTAACCCTGTTACCGATCATGACCGAA
>CBDUBO010000149.1:0-6181 GCA_965365405.1 uncultured Rhodothermales bacterium
GGCACACGGTGCGCCACCACGTCGAGTCCATCATGGCCAAGCTCGAACTCACCGGCAGGGGGCGGGAGGCTGTCGCCGCGCGCCTGATGAACCTGAAGGCGGGAGCGGAATAGGGGAACGCCGCGCTGCCGGACTCTGGTGCGCCCGGTGCCAGGCGGGTGGGCAGGGGTTTCCCCGACATTTTTTGCGCGTGCGTGGCACTACCATAGGGCAGAAATAGGACGCTCGGCCCATGTCCCGGCCTCGATGGATGCGTAGCCTGTATCCGTTCGCTTGCCCATCCTGCCGACTGCCCGCATGAAACGCCTCTTCCCGGCTGCGCTCAGCCTGCTCTTCGTTTTCACCGCCGCCGCTCAGACACCCGACTGTCTCGACCGGGTGGCCGCCTACGAAGCCGCTCCGCCTCTGCTGGCTGGCGACACGCTGCGGCTGGCGGGCAGCGGGGGCGGATCCCTGCTCTACGTGGGCGCCACGCACACGAGTGATCCCGCAGATCCCTTCTTTGAAAGGCTGGACGAGATGGCGACCCGCTTCAAGCCCACCCTCGTGTTTTTCGAAGGGCCCGACCGGGGCGTCGAGGCAGGCCGCGCCGAAACCATCCGCGCCCTGGGCGAGTCTGGATACGCCCGCTTTCTCGCTGCACAGCACGGCGCACGGGTGGCGCGGCTCGAACCGCCTCCGCAGCAGGAGTTCGCCGCTGTGGCGGACACCCTCGGGGCTGAGCGCGCGGCCCTCTTCTTCGTGCTGCGCGAAACGGCACGCCTCCGCGACCGGCGTGGCCTGACGGGTGACACGCTCCGGCAGGCTGTGGCCGAACTGATTGCCCGGGCCGCTCCGCTCGGACTTCCGATCTCCTCGCTGGAGACCCTCGACACGCTCTTTCAGCGCCTCGTCACCCCCACGACAGGGTGGGAGAAAGTGCCGGGGGCCTGGTTCGATCCCCTCCGTTTCGACGAGGATGCCTATTTCTTCCCCACCGCCAACCGGGCATCGAGCCACTTCCGCAACAGACACATGGTGACCGCGCTGGCCGAAGCTGTCACAAACGGCGAGCGCGTGCTGGCCGTCGTAGGGCGCAACCACCTGCCTTCTCAAGCGCCCGCGCTCCGCTGCCTGCTCGCCCGCTGACGCACCATTTGCCGACTCTCTCCTGCATTCCCGTACCGCAACCGATGGTCTCCGATTCCTGGTTTCCCGCCGCGCTTCCCGACGTGCCGGCCGTCCTGACGACGGATGGACAGATGGTGTGGGCTGCTCTTGCCGGAGGCGGCGTGTACGCCTCAAACGACCGAGGCCTCTCCTGGACGCCCATCGAGCCGGGATTGGAGGGCGGCGACCCGCTGGCCTTGCTGGCAACCCCGCAGGGGCTGGTGGTCTCCACCGAGACGGGCGTGTGGCAGGCCAGGCCATCGGAAGGCTGGACGCTCTCCGGCGCCGGACTCCCTGCCGACGAACTCGTCACGCTGCTCGCCCACGCCGACGGTCACGTTGTTGCCGGCACCCTCACCGCCGGGCTGTTCCGGTCGTCCGGTGACCTGCGCTACTGGCACCCGGTCGAGATGAGCCTGCCGGCACGCCACAACCGCCTCACCATCTTTGCGCTCGCCGGTGGGCCGATGGGCCTGTATGCTGCTCATCCTCTCGGCCTCAGCCACAGTACCGATGCCGGAGTGACGTGGGAAAGTGCCAGCTTCGGGCTCCCGCCCTCCGTCCTGCTCAACGCCCTGTCGGTGGGGCGAGCCGTGTGGGCCAGCGGAGGCGGAGCCATTTTCCGCTCTGACGACGGCGCAAGCTGGCAGAGCGTGTACGCGCGCGGGGCCAAACGCCCCCTCGTGCTCATCGCAGGCGCGGGAGACCTGCTCGTGGCGCGCGAGACGGACAGCGCCTCGCTCTACCGCTCGTGCGACGGAGGCGTCACCTGGGAAAGCTTCGGCCAGGGCCTCCCCGGCGACCTTTTTGCCACGAGCGGGGTCTTCGTCGCCGAAACCCTCCTGCTCACGACGTTGCCCGGCGGGGTGTGGCGCTACCAGGCGTCGCACCTGCGCCCTCGTCCGGCCCCCATCGAACTGCTGCACCAACCCCCTACCACGCGCGGCGAAGTCGCCTTCACGCTGCGCGCCTCCACGCATGTGGTGCTGAGCGTCCACGACATGAGCGGCACCGAAGTCGCCCGCCTCCTCGACGGTGAACCGGCGCGCGGGCGACACCAGTACCAGCTGGACAACGTGCTGCCCCCTGGCCTTTATGAATGGCGTCTGGTCGGGGGTGAGATCCGCCAGGCTCGCTCTTTCATCCTGTTGCCCTGATTCCGCCATCCTCCGCCTCGACGAGGCGCCGCAGGTTTTCCCCCTCCTCGCGCATGTGCTGCCGCACGGCGTTGAACTCCTTACGGTTCAGCCACGCCCCTACCGGTCCGGTTCGGATGTGAATCTCGGCTACGAGCTGGCAGCCCGCTTCCTCAGGGATCACCTGGAACGAGAGCCGCGGGAGCAGCAACCGTAGCAGCCGTGAAACGGGTGCGAATGCGAAATAACGATCCTCCCGCACCTCCGTCACGACGACCGTTTTTTCCATGAGCTTGCCCCCGATGCGCTCGGCAAACCAGAACACCGTGCCCGGCACGATGGTATCCCCCGCTATCCACCGGAAGGCGATGTGATCGGGGTGCCAGGCACGATAGTGCACGTCCATGTGGCGGAAGAAGCCGAAGATGCGGCCGGGGGCGACCTGGATGGTGGTGCTTTCGCGGAGAATCATGGCAGCGTGGGTTGAAAGTTTCGCCCAAGATGCCGCGACGGTGCGCAGGGTGCCTGGGCCCCGTGGCCCATTTCCATCTCGCTGTATGCCCCTCAGTGCCGACAAATAGGCCGATGGGCCTATACCCTCCCCCTGTGTTTGGGGCGATTATATCACCTACAACTCAACACACCCGACGCACCGCGTCCACCTCCATGCGCCTCTCTACAGTCCTCCTGCTTCTGCTGATCACCGCGGCGGCCTTGCCCGCAACGGCTCAGATCACGTTCACCCAGTCCGATGCCGTGTCGTTCCTCACTCGCACGGCCACCGTCTCCAACTTCGACGCAACCACGCTGACGGGGGCACAGGCCCTCGCGGACAAAGTGGGCCCGGCACAGACGTGGGACTTCACCGTCCTCACTTATGGTGCTCCCGAAGTGACGCAGACGAGCCCGGCCACGCCGCCCGTACCTGGCTCCAGCGACCCGCGGCTCGCCACGGCCACCCACGTGCAGCGCTCGGCGCGGGCAGACAGTGTTGCGTACTCCTTTTATCGCATCAGCGCCTCCTCGCTCGACGTGCTGGGCGTCTCCAGCAACTTCAGCTTCGATGGCACGGACACCACCGTCGTCGTCGCCTTCGACCCACACCAGCAGGTATTTCCGCTCCCGTTGACAGCCTCGTCGTCGTGGACGAATACCTACCAGTTCGATACCGGCATAGAGGGCTTCACCACCGAGATCCGTGAGAGCGCCACCGTCGAGGGGTGGGGAACGCTCGTTACGCCGGCGGGGCAGAGTGCTGCGCTCAAGGTGCGAGAGAAAATGGTGACGACGAGCACGTTTGCGATCCCCGGCCAGCCGCCGTTCGTTTCCCGAGACTCGTTCTACGTCGTCAACTTCGTGACGAAGACCGGCCTGTCGGCTTTCCTCTTCCTCGACGCCAGTGGCAGCGTTGAAGACGCCGCCTACTCGTCGTTCCAGACGGGCACCGCCGCCGAGCCCACCGAAACCGTGTCCGACGCCGTACGGCTGATCGTGGCCGGTGCCAACCCTGCGCAGCGCGGCGCAAGCGTGAACCTTCGCTTCGAGCTCGACCGGCCCGGCGCGGCCACTATTGAGGCCTTCGACCTGTTGGGCCGCCGCGTGAGCGTCGTCGCGCAGGGACGCTATGGTGCTGGCACGCACGAAGCCACGTGGCGCACCGCCGACCTCCCCGCCGGTCTGTACCTGCTCCGGCTCTCGGCAGGCGGTGTCACCCAGACGCGCGGCATCGTGCTCGCGGACTGAACGCTCGCACGCAAGGGCTCCAAACGAAGAGAGGCCGCCTTTCCCTGTGGAAAGGCGGCCTCTAAGCTGAGAGCAGGGCTGCTCACGGGTTAGGCACGTTGCACGTACCGCTCGGGCTCTTCGGATTGAGAGACACGCACGCGTCGAGGCTACCATTGCCCTGACCGACGACGACGCCGTTAAAGAAGATGGAGTCCTGCTGGCTGTTGTTGAAGCTGGCCCGGGTCAGTTCGGCAACGGTGCCGAAGATGGTGACGCGGGGCGTTTCGTAGCTGTTCTGGTTGGTACGCATGGTCTTACTGAAGGAGAAGGGTAAATGAGGAGTGGGAAAGCGCAGCAGGCACATGCCCGCCGCTTCGCGTGACCTAAATACCACGCCGGAAGTGCTTCCAAGTCCAGGTTCTTGCGACGTTTATGTTGGGTAGATGTGACGGAACTGCAATGCCCTGCTGGTTCTCCGCTTCTGGCACACCAAATGTGTAGCTATTGGCGCAATAGGAGATGCGCTAAGGCATATAGTGATGCGTTGAAGCGCAAAGGGGTTCACAAGGATTACACCTTCACCCCCACCGCAGGGCTTACTTTGAACAACCCATCCTATGCCCATATGGAACTCATTATTCCGCGCGAACACGGACCCGATTACGAGAACCTCGCCAAAGCCGAAGTCCTCGCTGCCCTCGAACCACAGGTCGAAGAGATGATGGAGGAGCACCGGCGCAAGCGCCGCCTCTGGTTCTCCAGCGACTTTCTCCCTGCCGACGAGCACCTCGAAGAAAAGGACGAGCGCCTGCTGACCCGCCTGCGCGAACGCGCACGCGGCCTCAAGGACTCAGCTCGCGTGGCCGTCGCACTCGGTCTGCTCACTGAGGAAGGGCTGCCCCACTTTCATCGGCTGCTGGCCAAGTACCTCGGCGACGACAGCGTTTGGCACAAGTGGAACCTGATGTGGACCGCCGAGGAAGACCGGCACGGCCTCATCCTGCACGACTACGTGCGCGACGCGCGCCTCTTTCGCAGCCGCGAGATCGACATGATGCAGTACGCCTACCAGGAGGCGGGCTTCCACCCGGACTGGGACAAGGATCCGTACAAGGTCTTCGTGTACACCACGCTCCAGGAGCGCGCCACCCAGGTGACGCACATGGGCACCGGGCGCGTCGTGGGAGAGGAGGAGCCTGTCCTGAAAGGCATCCTCTCCAGCATCGCCGCCGACGAGGCCAAGCACTTCTCGTTCTACCGCAAGTCGTTCAAAGCCGTACTCGAACTCGACCCCAACCGCGCGCTCCAGTCGGCTCTCGGCATCATGCCAGCCATTGACATGCCGGGCGTCTCGATGCCCAACTTCCGCGAAATGGCGGACGTGGTGCGGCGCGTGGGCATCTACGGCCCGTTCGATTATAAGAAGATCGTTGAGGAAGCTATCGACTTCTGGCAGATCGAGGTGCTCGACGGACTCAGCGAGGCGGGCCGCATGGCACAGGAGAAGATTCTCCAGATCCCCGCGCGCCTGCAGAAGGTGGCCGAGTACATAGACCGCAGGCGCGACGCCAAGACGTTCTCGTTCGATTTCATCTACGGCCGCCAGTTCGTCGTGGAGTGAGGTCGGACTGAAATAGCCTGATATGCCAGCGGGGGCGGGTCTCACTGAGGCTCGCCCCCGCGTGTTTTAGAGAGATGGAGCCCGGTGCGGAAGGGTGTGCCGTGGCACGCCCCTACGGTTTTCTTCCTCCTCCCCCAATCGACCTTGCCCTTCCCCCAAACAGAACCGGCCGCGGAGGAGCCCCTATTTCCCCCACGGCCGGTTGTTTGCTGCTAAAAGTGCAGCAGATTGGATGGGACGGTGCCTCAGTAGGCGGCTCCGTCACCGCTGGCGCCGTCGCCAGAAGGGTTGAGCAGCATACCGCTGCGCGAGACCGAGGCCGCGCCGTAGCTGTGGTGCGCGGCGTCGGCAGCGAGCTGGAAGCGGCTGATGAGGCTGCGCTGCACCTCGACGTGCCGGTTCATCTGGTCGGCCGTGTCGGCCAGCGTGTGCGTGGCCTCCGAGGTTTGCGAAGAGACGGCGGCGATGGCTTCGACGTTGCGGGCCACGCTGGCACTGGTTTCGGCCTGCTGCTCGCTGCCCAGCGCGATCTGGTCGATGCGCTCGACCA
>CBDUBO010000150.1:0-6122 GCA_965365405.1 uncultured Rhodothermales bacterium
TCGAAGGGCTCGCGCCCGAAAACGTGACCATTCTCGACGTGCGCGGCAACCTGCTTTCCAACCCCGAACAACCCGACGCCGACGCCGCCCTCACCTCCAACCAGATGCGGGCGCAGCAGGCCGTCGAAGTCCACCTGGCCGAAAGCGGTCAGACGATGCTCGACCGCGTCGTGGGGCCGGGCAACTCCATCGTCCGCGTCTCGGCCTCGCTCGACTTCAGCCGCGGCGTGCAGGAGCGCGACCTCATCGACCCCGAAAGCCAGACCGTCGTCTCGGAAGAAAAGCTCGACGAGCAGAGCGGCGGCGACGCGGCCACCTCGCAGGTGCGCAACTACGAGCTGAGCCGCACGCGCGAGCGCATCGAAAAAAGCACGGGCGACGTGAAGTACCTCACCGTGTCGGTCATCCTCAACCAGAAGCTGGTAGCCGTGGGCGAGGGCGAGGAAGCCAGGACCGAGCCGCGCCCCTACACCGAAGCCGAGATAGGGGAGATCGAAGCGCTCGTGCAGAACGCCGTCGGCTTCAACCCCGAGCGCGGCGACCGCATCGCCCTCCACCAGACCCGCTTCGACACCACCGCCGACGAGGTGGCCGAGGCGCAGATCAAGAGCGCCGAGCAGCAGGAGATGATCCAGGTGTACCTGCGCTACGGCCTGGTGCTGCTCGCCATCGCGCTCGTGTTCTGGCTCGTGCGCAGCGCCACGCGCCGCCTCACAGCCCCGCAGGCCCCCGTGCAACTCGAAGCCCGCCAGACCGGCCCGCAGAAGCTCGGCGCGTCCCGCGTCACGCCGGAGGGCAAGATCGTCCGGCTGGGTGAAAACGGCGAAGAGGTCGAAGAAGAGGACACCGTGATGATCGACGACATTTACACGAGCCGCCTCTCCGTCGAGGCCAAGGCCCGCCTCAAGGCCAAGCACCTCGTGTTCGAAGAGATCAAGGAGCACGTGCAGCAGCGCCCCAACGAAGCCGCCGACCTCATCCGCTCCTGGCTCGCCGACGACATCGAGTCGGGCCGCGCCACGCTCAAGATCGGCTCCGTCTGATCCCCCCGTCTGACCGCCCCTTTCCACCCGCGCTTCCGCCCGCTCATGGCCGTCACCAACAACCCCAACGCCTCCCTCACCACCTCTGAGCAGACCCAGAAGGCGTCTGCGGTCATGGCGGGCAACGTCTCGGCGATGGTGTCCACGTCCGACGTGCTCAAGGAGATGACGGGCGCGCAGAAGTCCGCCGTGCTGCTCGTGGCCCTCGGCATCGAGGCCGCCGGCAAGATTCTCAAGTCGCTGCGCGACGACGAGGTGGAGCGCATCTCGGTCGAGATTGCCCGCTTCCGCAACATCTCCGGCGACATCGTCGAGGCCGTCCTCGTGGAATACCGGGACATGAAGATGGCCCAGAACTACATCGCGCAGGGCGGCTCTGACTTTGCCCGCGAGGTGCTCAAGACGGCCCTCGGCGACCGCCGGGCCGAGGAAATCATGATGCGCGTCGAGGCGGCGATGGAGGTGTCGGCCTTCCACCTTTTGCAGACCGTCGAGACGAGCCAGCTCACCAACTTTCTCCAGTACGAGCACCCGCAGACGGCGGCGCTCATCCTGGCCCACCTCAACGCCCGCAAGGCCGCCGACATCCTGGCCGGCTTCCAGCCCGAGATGCAGGCCGACATCCTGGTGCGCCTGGCCACGATGAACAAGACCTCGCCCGAGCTCCTGCGCGACATCGAGGAAGTCATCAGAGGCCAGATCGGCTCGCTGTTCGGCACCGAGATGAGCGCGGCGGGCGGCGTCGAAAAGGTGGCCGAAATCCTCAACAACTCCAGCCGCAGCGCCGAGCGCGTGCTGCTCGACGCCATCCGCGAACTCGACGGCGACCTGTCGATGCAGATCAAGGGCCTGATGTTCGTCTTCGACGACCTCGTCACCATCAGCAGCCGCGACATGCAGCGGTTGCTCATGGAGGTCGAGCAGCGCGACCTGGCGCTCGCGCTCAAGGCGTCGAGCGAGGAACTCAAGCAGAAGGTGCTCGAAAACGTGTCGGAGCGTGTGGGCCAGGCGCTCGTCGAGGAGCTGGAGCTGATGGGGCCGGTGCGCGTCTCGGACGTGGACGAGGCGCAGAAGCGCGTCCTTGCCGCCGCGCAGCGCCTGGAGGACGAGGAGGAAATCACGCTCACGCGCGGCAAGTCGGAGTCGATGATTTAGGAGGAATGGAATGGTCAATGGGCAACGGTTAATGGGCAATGGTGGATGGGGAAAACCGTAGGGGCGTGCCACGGCACGCCCTCCCGCACCGTGGCCCTGCCACCAATCGCTTTCCCGCGCCTCGACCACGTCCCGTGCCCCCGTTGACCATTGCCCGTTGACGAATTGCCCATTGATCATCTCCCTCTCCCATGTCCCTCTACAACCGCCAGCAGCCCTTCCGGGGTACGCTTTTTCCCGCGGAGGCGGCGGTGGAAGCCGCGCCCATGCCGCGCGTGCTGCGTGGGGCCGATGCCTCCCGGGCCGTGCCCGTGGACGAGCCGGTGCCCATGCCGCGGGTGCTGCGCGGGGCCGCACGCGCCGACGTGCAGCCGTTCCAGGTGGCCGCCCTCGACGCCGCGCCTGCCTTCCGCCTGCCCGATGTGGAGGAGACGGCGAAGCCGCAGCCCGAAGCGGCGCCCGCACCGCCGCCGGCCCCCGTGGACGTGGAAGCCCTGCTGACTGCCGAAGCCGAGAAGTGGCAGCAGAAGATGGAGGAGGCCGCCGCCCGTGCCCGCGAAAACGGCTACCGGCAGGGACGCGAGGACGCCGAGCGCGCCACGGCCGAGCAGGGTGAACTGCTGCGGGCACACGTGGCCCAGGAGATGGAGGCCATGAAAGCGGCGTGGCGCATCCACATGGAGCGAGGCGAGGCCCTGCTGGCCGACCTGTCCTTCGAGATTGCCGAGACGATCCTCAGCGCCCCCCTGCCCGACAACGTGCGCCGCGTGTCGGCACGCGCCCTCCACGAAGCCGTCGAGGCGCTGGCCGGCAGCCCCGTCACCGTGTCGCTCCACCCCGTGGACCGGCTGCGCCTGCAGGAGACGGGCACGGAGGAGGAGATGCGCGCCGTCGTGCCCGAACTGCGCTTCGACTCCGATCCCGCGCTTCAAGAGGGTGAGTGGGTGGCCGCCTCGGAAGTGGCCGCCGTGCGGCAGGTGCGCGCCGAACTGCTCGACGCGCTCCGCCGCCGCCTGGGCCTGCTGGCCCTCGGCAAAAGCTGACGCGGGCGCAGGCGTGGCTGCGGTGCGTTAGATTGGCAGCGGCCCATCCTGTTTACCCATGCGCATCGTCCTGCTCACCAACGAGTACCCGCCCAACGTGTACGGCGGCGCGGGTGTCCACATCGAACACCTGAGCACGGCCCTGGCCGCGCTGGACGACGGCGCGCACGAGATCGTCGTCCGCTCCTTCGGCGATCAGGACGTGGACGAGGCCAACCTGCACGTGCGCGGCGTCGAGGCTGAGGCCGAGATCGCCGTCCAGGACCCGCGCCACGCGCGCCTGATGGATACGCTCGTGCGCAACCTGCGCATGGCAGGCGACATCGAGAAGGCGGACATCGTGCACGCGCACACCTGGTACGCGCACTTTGCCGGCTGCTTAGTGCAGCAGCTTGCCGGGGCCAAGCTCGTGCTCACCACGCACTCGCTCGAACCCCACCGCCCGTGGAAGGTGGAGCAGCTCGGCTCGGCCTACAACGCCTCGGCGTGGATCGAGCGGGTGGCGTACGAGAACGCCGACGGCGTCGTGGCCGTCTCGCGGGCCATGCGCGAGGACGTGCACGAACTCTACCGCGTGCCGCTCAAAAACATCCGCGTCATCCCCAATGGCATCGACCCGGCGGTGTGGAAGCCGACGGAAGACCCGGAGCGCTTGCGCGGCTTCGGCATCGACCTGGAAAAGCCGTACGTGCTCTTTGTGGGCCGCATCACGCGGCAGAAGGGCATCATCCACCTGGTGCGGGCGCTGCACTTTCTGCCCGAGGGCACGCAGGTGGTGCTGGCCGCCGGCGCGCCCGACACGCCGGAGATTGCCGAGGAGATGAAGGCAGCTATCGAGGCGGCCAGGGCCACGAGCAAGCAGCACATCATCTGGATTCCAGAGATGCTGCTCAGGCGCGACCTGATCGCGCTCTACAGCGGGGCCTACGTGTTCGTGTGCCCCAGCGTGTACGAGCCCTTCGGCATCATCAACCTGGAGGCGATGGCGTGTGCCAGGCCCGTCGTGGCCTCTGCCGTGGGCGGCATTCCCGAAGTAGTGCAGGACGGCGTGACGGGCCTGCTGGTGGCCACCGATCCCGTCAGCGACACCAACTTCGAGCCGAGCGAGCCCGAAGCGTTTGCGCGGGGCCTGGCAGCGCAGGTGACTTCGTTGCTGCGCAATCCGGCGCGGGCAGAGGCGATGGGCGCAGCAGGGCGGCACCGCGTGGAAGCGCGCTTCTCGTGGGAAGCCGTGGCCCGGCAGACGCTCGACTTCTACCAGTCGCTGCTGCAAACACCCTGACGCGGGAACGGGCCAAAAAAGATGCGGCGGCCATCGCATCCGGCGCAGGCTCTCCTTCTGCACCTTCAGCAACAGCCGCCGCAACCAGTCGGGCTTTCCGCTATCGCACGACGGAAACGGTGCGCGTGTGCGAGCCCAGGGAAGAGTCGAGACGGAGGAAATACGTCCCTGCAGATAATACGGCAGCATTCAGCGAAATGCTATGGCTGCCCGCGTCCGTCCATCCCTCGTGCAAGAGGGCGACTTCCCGGCCCAGCGCGTCGTACATCGCAATGCGTACGGGTGCGGACTCGGAGAGGGTGAAGCTTATCTGCCCCTGGTTGTTGACCGGGTTGGGGCGGCTCCCGCTGAAGGTGATGCCGTGCGGCAGCGCGTCGGCTTCTGTGTCAGTGCCAGCTTTGGCCAGCGCACCCACGCCCGCCTCAGACGATCCCCCGCTCACGGCCGCGCTCAGGTCGCCCTCCGCGTAGCGGTCGTAGAAGCGCGTGGCGGCCACGGCGTAGTCGGCGCGCGAAACCGTCGCCTGGGGGGCGAAGGTGGCGTGCAGTTTCGGCGTCAGGTCGAACGGGCCCTGGGAGAGCGAAAAGCGCGCGTTGATAAGTCCCAGGTCGAGCGCGAGCTGCACGTATCCCTTGCGGGAAGCGGGGATCTGGCCCGCGTCTTCGATGCTGTAGCGCTTGCCATCAAACTGGGCTTCGAGAGCCCCATTGTAAGCGCGGGCGGCAGCTTCGAGGCCGAGGCTCTGTACAAGCGCGTAGGCCAGGTCCAAGCGCGAAACCAGACCGTTGGGGTTGAAAGAACCATTCGTGACAGGCACTACCGCGTCCTGCGCGTAGAACACGTCGCGGAGCGCGGCGCTGCGGGCGGCTACGGCCTCGGCATAGGGCGCGAGGGCGGCGGGTACGTCGGCAAAGCGGCGGCCGCCTTCGAGGGCGAGGGCCTGCCGGATGCCCGCACCGAGCGTCAGAAAGCGCGCCAGTTCAATGCGCTTGAGGGCGTCGTTGGGGCGGAAACGCCCGTCGCTGTCGCCGTCCACCAGGCGCTGCCCCACGGCAGCGAGGATGGCCCCGGCGGCGGGATGCCCGTTCACGTCGTTCAACCCGATGACCTGCGAGCCCGATTTCTGAAGCACGTACACCGGAGCCGTTTCGGGCAGACCCACCCCGTTGACGCCGTAAAGCTCCACCGTCCACGTGCCCGGCTGCGGGCTGTCCACCGTCACGCTGCGCGTGGTGTAGAGCGTGAACAGGGCTGAGATGCCGCTCGTGTAGCGCGTGCCGTCGGGGGCAGTCAGGCGCACGCCGACGCTGTTGCCCGTCTCGCCGGCCGCGCCGGTGAACTTGCCGCCGGCGGCCAACTGAAGCGTTCCCGGTGCGACGCTGAACTGCGCCGCCTTCGTCGTCACGCCCGTCGGGTCGAACGTGAGCGTGTAGGACGCCTCGCTCCCGTTGACGACGACGCGGCTGTTGAACGTCTGGCCAAGGGCGACGGTCGCGCCGAAGTCGGTGCGGCGGCCCAGCGCCATCACGACGGCGTCGTAGGCATTGACGTAGCCCGCGCCGACCTCGTAGCCCTCGCGGCCCGGAATGTTGGTGGCCG
>CBDUBO010000151.1:0-6115 GCA_965365405.1 uncultured Rhodothermales bacterium
TCATCGAAGGCCACAGCAACGTGATGGTGGGCGTGACCGACGGCGAGGTGACGCTCACGCCCATGCGCAACGTGTGGAGCCGCAAAAAGAACATCAACTACGAACTCCTCAAGCTGACGCAGTTGCTGAGTTGAGGAGGGGAAAGGGGCGATTGGTGAATGGGGAAGAAGGCGTAGTGCCGTGGCACGCCCGCCTGTGCCGCGAAACACGACGGGACAGGTGAAGCGCCCGTGTCACCACTGGCAGATACGTTGGGGCTTCACCCAAACCACAGCGCCCATGGAAACCTCAAGCGTCCCCACCCAGGCCCCCGTCATCACGCCCGAACAGGTGCTTGTGCACTGGCAGGGCCACCGTCGCGTCACCCGCCGCACCATCGAGGCCTTTCCCGAGAAAGAGCTATTCAGTTTCTCCATCGGCGGGATGCGGCCGTTCTCCGCACTCGTGGCCGAAATGCTCTGCATCGCCGTGCCCTCGCTCGAAGGCTTCCTCTCTGGACAGTGGGAGGCGTTTGCCAGTCGGGAGCCGGCCCCCTCGAAAGCCGAACTGCTGCAGCAGTGGGACGAAGCCACCGAGGCCATCGACCGGCTCATGCCCCAGATTCCGGCCTCGCGCTTTCAGGAAAACGACCGGGCCTTCGGGATGTACGACGGACCCGTGTACGACCTGCTCTGGTACGCCATCGACAACGAAATCCACCACCGGGGTCAGGGATACGTGTACCTGCGCGCCCTCGGCATCGAGCCGCCGCATTTCTACGACCGTAGCTGATTCATCACAGCGCGCGGGGTATTTTTAGCTGCAACTAAAAATGCGGGGCCGTCGTTTGGAGAAGCGCTCAACCGCTCTTTTCCATGCGACTGGCCCTTTTACTTTTTCCCGTTTTGCTGGCAGCGTGTCGGCCCGTGGCAAGCGGGACGCCTGAACCCATCTCCGACCGGCCTATCCGCGTCGTGGCGACGACGAGCATCGTGGCCGACCTCGCCCGCCAGATCGGCGGCAGCCGGGTGGAGGTGGAAGCCCTCATGGGGCCGGGCGTGGATCCGCACCTCTACCAGGCCTCCGAAGGCGATGTGCAGCGCATGAGCAGTGCCGACCTGGTACTCTACAACGGGCTGCACCTGGAGGGGCGCATGGGCGAGATTTTCGAGGGGATGCAAAAGATGGGGCGGCGGACGCTGGCCGTGGCCGAGGCGCTGCCGAACGACAGCCTCATCCACTCCGCGCAGTTCGCCTCCAGCCACGACCCGCACGTGTGGAACAGCCCGGCGCTGTGGGCAGCCGCCGCCGCGGCGGTAGCCGAGATGCTGAGCGCGATAGACCCCGCCCACGCAGCGGACTATCAGGCCCGCCTGGCCGCCTACCGCGCCGAACTCGAAGGCCTGGACAGGTGGGTACGCGGCCAGATCGCAAGAATCCCCCCGTCGGTGCGCGTGCTCGTGACGGCCCACGACGCCTTCGGCTACCTCGGGCGCACTTACGGGCTGGAAGTCGAAGGCTTGCAGGGCCTCTCGACCGCTGCCGAGGCCGGCACCGCCGACGTGCAGCGGCTGGCCGAACTGATCGCCACCCGGCGCATCCCCGCGCTGTTCGTCGAGTCGTCCGTGTCGCCGCGTAGCATCGAGGCCGTGCAGGCGGCAGTGCGCGCGCGGGGGTTTAGCGTGGAGATCGGGGGCAGTCTCTATTCCGACGCCCTCGGCGGGCCGGCCTCCGGAGCCGACACCTACACGGGCATGATGCGCGCCAACGTCCAGACCATCGCCGACGCGCTTGCACCTGTCGCTGGCCCCTCGACGCCATGAACCCTGCCGACATCGCCGAGCCCGCCCTGCGCGTGGACGACCTGACCGTCGCCTACCGCGACAAGCCCGTGTTGTGGGATGTGGACCTTGTCGTGCCGGCGGGCACGCTCATGGCTGTCGTGGGCCCGAACGGCGCGGGCAAAACGACCTTTATCAAGGCCGTGCAGAACCTGGTGCCGCGCGCCTCGGGCGACGTGCGCATTTTCGGGCAGCCCTACGAGCGGGCGCGGGGCCGCGTGGGCTACGTGCCGCAGCGCGGCAGCGTGGACTGGGACTTTCCCACCACCGTCCGCGATGTGGTGACGATGGGGCTTTACGGCAGGCTGGGCTGGCTGAAGCGGCCCGGCAAAACCGAGCGCGGGCGCGCTGAGGAGGCCATCCGGCAGGTGGGGCTCGAAGGGCTGGCCCACCGGCAGATCGCCCAGCTTTCGGGCGGGCAGCAGCAGCGCACGTTTCTGGCCCGCGCCCTCGTCCAGGACGCCGACGTGTACCTGATGGACGAGCCTTTTCAGGGTGTGGATGCCACGACGGAGCGGGCCGTAATCGAACTGCTACGCCTGCTGCGCGACCGGGGCAAGACGGTGCTGGTCGTCCACCACGACCTGCAAACCGTGCCCGAATACTTTGACGCCGTGTTTCTGCTCAACGTGCAGAAAGTGGCCAGCGGGCCGACGGAGGCCGTCTTCACTGCCGAAAACCTCCGGCGTACGTACGGCGGCCACCTGGCCGTGCTGTCCGGGCCGGAGGCCCTCCTCAGCCCCGGCGCGTCCGCCTGACCGCCATGCCCGACGGCCTCGTCTTCGACTACACGCTCCAGACCGTTGTGCTCGGCGCAACCGTGCTGGGGGCCGTTAGCGGGGCGCTGGGTGCATTTGCCGTACTGCGCCGCCAGAGCCTTCTGGGCGACGCCATCTCGCACGCGGCGCTGCCGGGCGTGGCCCTCGCGTTTCTGCTGACGGGCCTGAAGACGCCCGCCGTGCTCCTGCTGGGCGCGGCGCTCAGCGGCTGGGCGGGCACCCTCGTGGTGTCGGCGGTGTCGCGCGCGCCGCGTGTGCGCTACGACAGCGCCCTCGCCACCATGCTGTCCACGTTTTTTGGCTTCGGCATCGTGCTGCTCACCTTTATCCAGCGCAACCCAGACGCGCAGCAGGCCGGGCTGGACAAATTCCTCTTCGGCCAGGCCGCCGCCCTGGTGCGCGAGGACGTGCTGACGCTTGCCGTATTCGGGCTCGTGGCCATCGTGGTGCTGCTGCTGTTCTGGAAAGAGTTCAAGCTGCTCGCCTTCGACCCCGCGTTTGCGCAGTCGGTGGGCTTGCCGGTGAAAAAGCTCGACGTGCTGCTGCTGACGCTGCTGGTAGCCGCCATCGTGTCGGGCTTGCAGATGGTGGGCGTAGTGCTGATGAGCGCGCTCGTCGTCGCGCCGGGCGTGGCGGCGCGGCAGTGGACGGACCAGCTGAGCGTGATGATCGGGCTGTCGGCGGCATTAGGGGCCCTTTCGGGCGTGGCCGGGGCGCTGCTGAGCGCATCGCGGCCCGGCTTGCCCACGGGCCCCGTCATCGTGCTGTGCGCGACGGTCGTCGTGGCTTTTTCGCTCCTGTTCGCGCCGCGCCGGGGGCTCGTCTCCCGGATGGTGCGGCGGCCCAGCCTGTTGCCGCCATGAGCGCCGCCCTCGAAATCCAGCTGATCGCCGTGCTCATCGCGGTGGCGTGTAGTCTGCCGGGCGCGTTTCTGGTGCTGCGGCGCATGGCGATGCTGAGCGACGCCATCTCGCACGCCATCCTGCCGGGCCTGGTCGTCGGCTTTTTCGTCACGCAGGACCTCAATTCGCCCCTGCTGCTGCTGGGCGCGGCCCTCACGGGCGTGCTCACCGTCGCGCTCGTCGAGGGGCTCGAAAAGTCGCGCCTGGTGCGAGAGGATGCCGCCATCGGACTCGTCTTTCCCGCGCTCTTCAGCGTCGGCGTCGTCCTCATCGCGCAGTTTGCCGGCGACGTGCACCTCGACACCGACGCCGTGCTGCTGGGTGAGCTGGCCTTCGCGCCCTTCGACCGGCTGGTCGCGGGCGGCTACGACCTGGGGCCGCGGGCCCTCTGGACGGCAGGCGCGCTCGTGGTGCTAAACGCCGCTTTCGTGACGGTCTTTTTCAAAGAGCTGAAGCTAAGCACCTTCGACGCCGGGCTGGCCGCGGCGATGGGCTTTCTGCCCGGCGTGCTCCACTACGCACTCATGGGGCTGGTGTCGCTCAGCGCCGTGGGCGCCTTCGACGCCGTCGGCTCGGTGCTCGTGGTGGCGCTTTTCGTAGGGCCTCCCGCCGCCGCGCACCTGCTTACCGACCGCCTCCATACCATGATTGCCGTGAGTGCGGCGCTGGGGGCGGGGTGTGCCATTGCAGGCTACTGGCTGGCCCGCGCGTTCGATGCCTCCATCGCCGGGGCGATGGCGACCGTCGTCGGCGTCGTGTTCGGGCTCGTCTTCCTGTTTGCGCCGCAGCACGGCAAGCTCAGCCAGCAGCGCCGCCGCCGCGAGCAGCGGTTCGGGTTTGCAGGTCAGATGCTGCTCATCCACCTGGCCAGCCACGAGGGAACGGTGCGCGAAGAGTGGGAGAGCCGCGCGGCGCACCTGCAGGAGCACCTGGGCTGGACGCCCGACTTCAGCGCCGAGGTGGTACGCCGTACCGAGGCGTACGGCTTTATCGCCCGCGAGGGCGAGCGCCTGCGGCTGACGGATCGGGGCCACGTGCAGGCGCGGGTGGTGCTGGGCGGCGAATAGGGCCCGGCACGATGGGTAGTGTGGCCGATCCGCTGTTTTTATACTGTCGCCCTGTTCGCCTCAACCCGCTCCGCGTGCGTCTCCGCGCCCTCCTTCTGCCTGTCTGCCTGGGCGCGCTGTGCCTGCTGGGCATGGCGTGCGGAAACAGCGTCGAGCCGTTCGACACGGAAAACGGGCCGCCCTTCGCCCTCTACGGCTACCTCGACAGCGGGCTGGACACGCAGACGGTGCGCATCGAGCCCGTGCAGCCCTTCGTGCCGTTCGACACGAGCCGCATCCGCGCTACCCTGAGCGACCTGACGGGTGGAAGGTCGGACAGGTTGCGCCCCCGCGTGCAGCGGCTCGCGGACGGGAGCACAGGGCTGTTTTACCGGACGGCACTGCCCATCGTACCGGGGCATTTCTACAGCCTCCAGGTGGAAGACCGCATGGGCGGGCGGGAGACGACAGGGGCGGTGCAGGTGCCTCCCGTGCGCCCGGCGCGGGTGTCGGGCGTGCAGCGCGACTCGACGGGGCAGCCCATCGGCGTGCTGTTGCTGCTGTCGGGCACGCCCATCGCGCCCACGCGCATGTCGCTGCGCTACACCGTAGCGGTGAGCGGGGACACGAGCGCCGTCACGATTGCGTACGCAGCGGGCTTCGACTACGTGGGCGGCTACGCCTACACGCTGCGGCCGGGCCGCGACCGCCTGGCCGTGCTGTCGATGCTGGGGCGCGCGCCTACGGAAAGGGTGGCGCTCGTGGGGCTCGAAGTCGAGATCCGGGACGATGGGCCGGAGTGGCGTGACCTGCCTATCTCCAACATCCGCAACGGCTTCGGGCAGTTCTCGAGCATCAGCTATTCGGCGCAGCCACTCGTCCTCACGACCGACATGCTGCGCGACGCGGGCTTCGCACTGTAGCGCGGCGCGAAATTGGCCTTTTCCCCTCCGGCGTGGTGCTGTATCATGCGACGCCTTTTTCGACCGTGCCCATGCGTCACCTCTTCGCCCTTCTGCTGCTGTTGTGCAGCAGCGCTGCCGTCCAGGCCCAGAACGCCACGCTGCGCGGCTTTGTCCGCGACGCCACCGACGGGCAGACGCTCCAGGGGGTCAACGTCATTCTGCGCAGCGCCGACGGGCAGGTCAACGGTGCGGCCACCGACCGCGACGGGTACTATGCCGTCAGCCGCATCGCGCCGGGCACCTACGAGCTGTTCGTCTCCTTTATCGGCTACGAGACCATCGAGCAGTCCATCACGTTCGGGGCGGGGGAGAACGAGACGCGCAACTTCGACATCCGACCGGGCCAGCTCGAAGCGGGTGAGGTGACCGTCGAGGCCGAGGCCGAAGGCGCCGCCTCGATGGGCGTGGCGGGCCTGCAAACCGTCCGCCCCGTGGACCTGGAGCGCATTCCCACGCCGGGCCTCTCGGCCGACCTGGTGAGCTACATCCAGTCCATGCCCGGCGTCGTCTCGACGGGCGACCGCGGCGGGCAGCTTTTCGTGCGCGGCGGCACGCCCTCGCAGAACCTCGTCCTCATCGACGGCATCCCCATCTACCAGCCCT
>CBDUBO010000152.1:0-6080 GCA_965365405.1 uncultured Rhodothermales bacterium
CCAACGCCGTCGGCGCAATGTCCATGATGGACGGGTCGGCGGTGGCAGTGGGACAGCCCTTCACCATCGCTGCCACCGCCTCTGATGCGCCGGAGGTACCTACGACGTTCGGCCTCGATGCGCCCTCGCCCTCACCCTTTTCGACCGAGACGACGCTGCGCTACCACCTGCCCGTCGCCACGACGGTACGGCTGGCCGTGTACAACGTGACCGGGCAGCAGGTGCGCCTGCTGATGGACGGCGCGCAGGCCCCAGGCACGCACCCGCTCGCGTGGGACGGCCGCGACGACGGCGGCCAGCCGCTCGCCTCCGGCCTCTACCTCTGCCGCATTGAAGCCGGCCCCTTCTCTGCCACCCGCACGCTCTTTCTCGTCCGCTGATGCCGCGCCTGCTGTTTCTTCTCCTCTGTCTGGCCGTTGCGTTCGCGCCTACCGCACCGGTGGTCGGGCAAACGACCAACAAGCTCAAGCGATACACCGTGCGAGGTGTGCAGCCGCTCGACGCGGGCAGCATTTCCAGCGCCGAGATCGGCGTCAGCCCCGGCGCCGAACTGCTCGTTACCGGCCTCAACGCCAATGGCGTCATCCTCTCGCAGCTCTACTTCGGCGGCGAGGAGACGTCTGCCGTGGACCGGGGCGACACCACGTTCTCCATCAACTTCTCCCTCGTCACGCAGACGCTGGAGCAGGTCTGGCGCAGCAGCAGCCTGTGGTACGACTTCGACCGCGACGGTGACAAAGACCTTTTGCTGATGGGTGCACGCAATCGCGAAACGCCGTTCAACCCCGTCACCCGCCTCTACGTCAACGACCGCGGCACGCTCACGCCCGTGAGCCCGGCGACGCTGTTGCCCGGCCTCTACGACGGTGCTGTGGCGATGGGCGACCTCTTCGGCGACGGGCGGCTGTTTGTCGTGCTGACGGGCCGTGATGCCGCAGATGCGCCCTTTTTCGGCTACTACCAGTTAGAATCCTTTACCACGAACGCAGGCACCCCCAGCGTGCGTGTCGCGAGCGCCGTCACGGCCCCGTTCGGCTTGGCCCTCGCCGCGCTCGCGCTGGGCGACTGCGACGCTGACGGCGACCTCGACCTGGCAATCTCCGGTATCAACCCCGCCGGGCTGCCGCAGACGACCCTCTACCGCAACAGCGGCGCGGGCTTCAGCGCGACGGCGCAGGCGCTGCCGGGCGTCTTTAACGGCGGCATGGACTGGGGCGACGTGGACGGCGACGGCGACGCCGACCTGGCCCTTACCGGAGCCACCTACGGCCCGGCGCTCCTCGAAGGCACCACGCGCCTCTACCGCAGCGCGGGCTGCACCCTCACGCCCGACGCGCCGCTGCCCTCGGCCTTGCTGGCCGGCAACACGGCGCTGCTGCGCGACCACGACGGCGACGGCGACCTCGACCTGCTGCTCAATGGCTTCATGGGCGACCCGGCGGCCCCACTTGCCCGCCTCGCCGTCTATCTCAACAGCGGATCGGGCACGTTCACGCTCTACGACGAGCAGCCCGGCGCGCTCTATTCCAACGCCGACTGGGTGGACCTCAACGCCGACGGCTTTCTCGACCCGCTCACGGGTGGCAGCGTGTTCGGCACGCCGGGCCTGCTGCTGTTCCGCAAGCCCGGCCTACCGCCTCCACCGGACGAAGGCGACTGACGCTGTCGCCGACCAGCACGCAAAAAGCCCGACCGCTCGTGCAGAGCAGCCGGGCTTTTTCGGTTGTCATGCCGGTCGGCGCAGCGGGCTCACTGCATCGACGCCGTCTCGGTCTGCGGCACCATCGTGAGCCAGCCGTAAGGGTCGTTGCCATCTCGCACGATGCTGAAAAATGCCTCCTGCAATTTGGCCGTGACGGGCCCGCGCCGCCCCTCACCCACCACGTGGTGATCTACCACGCGCACGGGCGTCACTTCGGCTGCCGTGCCGGTGAAAAAGATCTCGTCGGCGAGGTAGAGCGTTTCGCGGGGCAGGAGCGACTCGACCACCTGGTAGCCCGCGTCCCGGGCGATCTGCACGATGGCGTCGCGCGTGATGCCGGGCAGGATGGACATGGCCGTCGGCGCGGTGTAGATCACGCCGTCGCGCACGAGAAAGAGGTTTTCGCCGCTGCCTTCGGCCAGGAAACCCTGCGTGTTGAGCATGATGCCCTCGGCGCGCCCGTTGAGCACCGCATCCATCTTCACGAGGGAGGCATTGAGGTAGTTGCCGCCTGCCTTGGCGAGCGCGGGCAGCGTGTTCGGAGCCATGCGCGCCCACGACGCCACCTCGACCTCGACGCCCTGCTCCAGCGCATCCGCGCCCAGGTACGCGCCCCAGTCCCACACCGCAATAACCGTTTCGACGTGGTTGCGCAGCGGGTTGACGCCCAGCGACCCCATACCGCGAAACACGACGGGGCGGATGTAGCACGCCGCCAGCCCGCTGTTCTGGATCGTCTGCACCGTCGCGGCCTCCAGTTCGTCGAGGCTGTACGGGATCTCCATGCGGTAGATCTTGGCCGAGTCTACCAGGCGGCGCAGGTGCTCGCGCAGGCGAAAGACGCCCGACCCCTTCTCGGTCTGGTAGCAGCGGATGCCTTCGAAAACGGAAGATCCGTAGTGGACGACGTGGGAGAGGACGTGGATGGTGGCCTGCTCGTAGGGCACGAGCTTGCCGTTAAACCAGATGTCAGGCTGCTGCATGAACGGTGGTTTTTTAGGTGAGACGAGAGAGTAGGGTTTGCAACGTAAGCGAAACTGCGGACCCACGTTGCCAACGCGGGAGAAGCGCTTTCGGTTTTCCCCTCACCAATTCCGCGCAGAGGCCTCCGCCTCACCCGCAGACGGCAGACGCCGGCCTGTAGTGCCGGGTGTTGCGCGTGAGGGCGAAGCGGAAAATGGTCGAGAGGATTTTCCAGGAGGCGCCCAGCGTGCCGCGCACCGTGCCGGTGATTTTGGAAACCCCCACTCGGCGGCGGTAGGACACGGGCACCTCGGTGCAACGCAGCCCGGCCTCGACGGCCTTGATTTGCATCTCGATGGTCCAGCCGTAGGTGCGGTCCTGCATGTCGAGCGCTTCGAGCGCGTCCCAGCGGAGGGCGCGGAAAGGCCCCAGGTCAGTCCAGCGCGCGTTCCAGAACAGCCGCATCAGGCCACATGCCAGCCGGTTGCCCACGAGGGCCTGCGGCAGCATGGCTCCCCTTTCGCGCCGCCCCAGCATCCGCGAGCCGACCACGAAATCCGCCTCGCCACGCAGGATGGGCGCGACGAGCAGTGCCAGTTCTTCGGGATGGTCGCTGTAGTCGCCATCGAGAAACACGACGACCTCCGGGCTGCGCGTGCGCGCGTAGGCGATGCCGCAGAGACAAGCATTGCCGTAGCCGCGCCGCGCTTCGTGCAGCACCGTCGCCCCTGCGGCACGGGCATTGTCCTCCGTCTCGTCCGTCGAAGCGTTGTTGACGACGACAACCTCATCCACCAGGTCAGCCGGCAGATCGCCGATCACCTGCCCGATGGAGCGGGCCTCGTTGAAGGCGGGGATGAGGACAATCAGGCGCAAGCGTACGGGGTGTCGGGTCGGTGCCCCAACGCGGCAGCGTCAGGCACGTTGCCCCTGCCAGCGCCCCGCGTCAGCGGGCCGGGTGCGGATAGCCGAGCCTGGTGTAGGCGTCGCGGGGCAGCGTCCACTCGGCGTTGAGCTGGGCGACAGAGCCGAAAAAGCCGAAGCCGCCCTCCACGTTCGAGAACGTGCCCGGCTGGATGAGCACCTCGAAGTCGAACTTCCCGCCTGGCGGCCGCCAGTCGTCGCTGGTGACGGAAACCTTCATGCCGACGTTGTAGAGGGGCGGCGGACTGGCCTGCCCCAACGTTTCGAGCACCTTTTCCACGTCGCGCAGCAGGAACGTGGTGATGCGCCAGTCGCCGCCCTCCTGCCGCCCCAGTTCCACGTCATTGTAGTTGACCACCACGTCGCGGAAAACGCCCCCGGTGGTATCGGGCGCGAAACGGTACCACGCCTGCACGCGCGCCGGCACGAAGTCCACGTCGGGCCACAACACGTCCTGCGACACGCTCTGCAACGTCGTGCCGGTGTAAACGGGCCCGATGGTGGCCTCGCGGGCGTCGGGCACGGTCGTCTCGGCGCTGGCCGTGTTGCCCGCCTCGTCCCTGACCTCGATTCGGTACCGATGCCCGAAATGGGGGCGGAACACGCCGAAAAAGACGTTGCCCGTGGTGCCATCGGAAAACGTGACGAGCGAGTCGCGCCACGCCCTCTGCTCGCCCGTCACCAAGTCGGTCGTGACCACGGTGGCATCGAGCGGGCCGGGCGGGGGCAGATCCACGCGGCGGCGCAGCGGAATCACGCGTACGTACTGCGTGTCGCGGTCGGTGTCGAGGTAGCCATAAAGCGAGAAGTATCGCCCGGCGTCGATGAACGGGTCTACGGTTTCGCTGCACGCCGAGAAGAGGCATAGCGCGGCCAAAAGGGCAGGCACAAAGGCGCGGCGGGGCGAATGGGCACGCCGAGGCGTCATTTGAATTCGATCTTGAGGCCGAAGGAGGGAATCACGGGCAGCTGGTCGATGCGGCGCAGCGTGAAGAGGTCGAGGAAGAAGAGGTTGCGCCGGTCGTAGGCGTTGATGACGCCGCCCTGGAGCGTCAGGTCGGCGTGCCGCCCCATTGGGAAGCCGCGTGAAAGCGACACGTCGAGGCGGTGGTAAAAGGGCAGGCGACCGTCGTAGGGGCGTCCGTAGAGCACCCGCGGGGTGCCGGGGTTGGTGGTCACGTCCACCAGGCTGTCGAGCAGCACGAAGCCGTCGAAGCCTGCCGAACGGGAGAACGGCAGGCCACTGCCCATCTGCCAGCGCGTGTTGAGGTCGAAGCCCAGCACCTCCACCTGCGCCACGGCGTTGACCTGGTGGCGGCGGTCGTGGGGCGGGTTGAAGGTGAGTTCGTCGGTGCCGTACCAGACCTGGATGGCTGCCTGCTGCGCGTCGTACTCGACTTTCGAGTACCCGTAGGAGACGTAGCCGTAGAATGGCCCCTTCGTGCCCTCCACGCGCACGTCCACGCCCATCACGCGCCCGTCGGCGGGCTGCAGGCGTGTGGCGAACTTGGGCACGCTCGACCATTCGGGGATGAGCAGGTTGGAGAGCCACTTGTAGTAGCCTTCTACCTCGAACTCAAAGCCTGCCGAGGGCCGGAGCTGGTAGCCCACGATGGCGTGCATGGCCTGCGGCACACTTTTGCCCACGTCGGAGGCCACCCAGGCCGTGAACACGTCGCCCGCGTCGCGGCGGTCAGCGATGCCTTCCAAGTCCTGCCGGGAGAGTCCCCACGCCGCCGTGATCTGCTGGATGCTGCCCACGCCGCCGGGACGCAGCAAGAGGCGTGCGCGGGGCTCGGCGGTGAGCTTGCCCCGGAACGACGACCCCCGGATGCCGGGCCGGATGATGATGCCGGGTGTGAGCGGGATGGCCGTGTCGAGGAAGAAAGAGGCCTCGGTGAGGTATTCGGCGCGGTCGTCGATGTTTTCGAAAAGCCCGCCCAGCCCGTATTCGAGCTTGACGTTGCGCACCTGCGCGCCCGCTTCGAACTCCTGCTCGCCCAGCGCATAGGTGATGCCGAAGCTGGCGTTGAGGCTCTGCACGGCCGACGTGCGCTCGGGCGCGCCGCGCGTGCCGAATTCGTTTTCGAGCCGCGTAAAGGTGAGCATCACCTCGCCGATGATGGGGAGCGCTTCGGGCAGGTGCAGAAAACGCGCGCCGTAGGCCTCGTTGCGCCACACCACCTGATCGTCGGACGCGGCGACGGGCTGGTTGGGATCTTCGACGGCCAGGTCGGAGAGGTTGCCCCGGTCGTAGGTCTGCATCGCCGAAGCGCTCAGCGACGTGCGCGAACTGAGCTGGGCCGAGAGCTTGCCGAAGCGGTCGTAAAAGCGGTACGGCAGGTCGCGCCCCAACAGGTCGGGCGCGACGGGCTCGATGACGGATTCGCGGTCGGAAAAGAGAAACGACGCCTTGCCCGGCACAATCGGACCTTCCAGCAGCGCCGCCGTCAGAAACGGCCCCGCCGAGAGCGAGCCGGCAAAGCGGCGG
>CBDUBO010000153.1:0-6079 GCA_965365405.1 uncultured Rhodothermales bacterium
TCGGTTATTTTGCCCATCGCTCCGCACCAGGAGCTGCCTTTTAGCCCATCGCCTTGCCCGCCACCGGCACGCGGCAGCATCTTGCGGTCCGTTCACGTTCCACTTTCGCATGTCCACCATTTTCCTGACCGGCGGCACCGGCTTTATCGGTAGTCACCTCGCCGAGGCGCTCGTGGCGCGGGGCCACCAGGTGCGCGCCCTCGTGCGGAGCAGCCCGAAGTGGCTCGAAGGCGTGGACGTGGAAACGGTGCGCGGCGACCTCTCCAGCGTGGAGACGCTGTGGAAAGCGCTTGAAGGGGTGGACTACGTCTATCACGTGGCGGGCGTGACGCGGGCCACGGATGACGCGGTCTTCGAGCAGGGCAACGTGCGCGCCACGCTCAACCTGCTGGGGGCCGTGGCGATGGCCGCGCCGCAGGTCAAAAAAGTGCTCGTCACGTCCAGCCTCGCCGCCGTCGGCGCGTGTGCGGGCGGGGTGGCCACGGAGCAATCACCCCTGCGCCCCCTTTCTCGCTATGGGGCCAGCAAGGCACGCATGGAAACGGCGATCACGGAAAAGCACGACCTGACGGAGTCTTTCGCAGAGCGCCTGCCCGTCACCGTCGTGCGCCCGCCGTCCGTGTACGGCCCCCGCGAGGCCGACATCTACACGTTTTTTCAGACCGTCTCGAAAGGCTTCTGCCCCGTCGTGGGCGATCCGCACGCGCCCGCGCTCAGCCTCGTCCACAGCCGCGACCTGGTGCGCGGCATGATCGAATGCGCAGAGGCCCCGAATACGGCGGGCGAGACGTACTTCATCGGCTCGGAAAGGGCGTACTCGTGGGCCGAGGTGCGCGACGCGACGGCGCGGGCGCTGGGGCGGCGCGTGTTTACCGTCCGCATCCCGGAAGCGCTCGTCGTGCCCATCGGGACGGCGGTAGAGGCGGGGGCGAAGCTTCTGGGGCAGTACCCGGCGCTCAACCGCGAGAAGGCCCGCGAAATCCGCGACGCCTGCAAAATCTGCCTCGTCGAAAAGGCGAAGTCCGATTTCGGCTACCGGCAGCAGGTTGGCCTCGAAGAAGGCATCGCTGAAACCATCGCGTGGTACCGAAAGGAGGGATGGTTGTAGCGCCTGACCCTGTAAGGTTTAATCGGGCATGAGGTGGTAGAGGCCGCGCCCGCGCAGCGCCACGGTGCCGTCGGCGTGGCCGATCATGCGCTTGGTGCGCAGATAGCGGCTGCGCTCGTACTCGTCGAAATCGTCGGCCTGCGGTTCCAGGCTGCTCACGCGCACCTGCCCGGAGGCATGGATAAAGCGGCCCTCGCCGATCCACATGCCCACGTGGATGACGCGCTCGGCGCTTTCAGCCGTTTTTCTGCGTCCGAAGAAGAGCAGGTCGCCGGGCTGGAGCCGCGACCAGTCGCCGGTAGAATCCACCACGACGCCGGTGTGCACCTGCTGCGAGGCGTCGCGTGGCAGCAGGAGGCCGTTGAGCTGATAGACGGTGCGCGTAAAGCCGCTGCAATCCATGCCTTTTGCCGACGTGCCGCCCCACAGATAGGGTACACCCAGCAGTGTCCGGGCGGTGGCGACGAGTGAGGGGCCCGTGGGCGTGGCGTGCTGCGTCCACGCATCGAAAGGTTGTGCCTCGTCGGCCCGCACGAAGGCCGCACGTCCGTCCGGAAAGCGCACGCGGTAGTAGCCGTCTGCCTGCCCGGCCGTTTCCAGAAGCGAGCCCGCCACCAGGTCAGACACGCGCTCGGCGTCGGCACGGGGCGCGGCGAGGGCAAAGCCGTAGGTGGGCAGGTAGATGATTTTGGCGGTCGTCTCCGCTTGCTGCACGGCGGCGCTGTCCATGCGGGCGATGGCCCCACCGTCGGTCCAGGCCAGGTAGCGGTCGGGCGTCTGGACGTAGAGCCAGCCGCGCTCTGCCTTGAGTACACGCACGGGCGTGCCCAGCAGCGCCTGCGTCACCAGTTCGGCGCCGTGGCGCGGTTCGGCACGCAGGTTGGCTACGGAAATCGTGACGAGTCCGAAGGGCGCCTCGGCCACGCTGGCGGCGGGCAGCACGGCCACCTCCGTCTCGACGGCGAGGCCGCGCCGCTGGAGGCTGTCGCGCAGGGCGGCGAGGGCGGCGGGCTCGGTCGTCTCGCCCGTGAGCACGACGCCGGAGCCGTGCCGCCGGGCCTCTACGTCGAAACGGGCCACGCGGCCGTCGGGCGCAAACGCCTGCCGGACGGACGTGACGAGGGGCGCGTCGGCAGGCGGGGCCACGGTGCGGCAACCCGCGCCGAGCGCGAGGGTGAGCAGGATGGGGAGCAGGCGAAACGAAAGGCGCGGAGTCACGACGGGCGGCTGGCTTTGATGATGGCTTCCATCTGGTCGAGATAGTCCGTCAACGCCGCGCGTCCCTCCTCGGTCAGCTTGAACTCGGTGCGCGGCGTGCGGTCGTCGAAGTACTTGTCGCAGGCAATGTACCCCGCGTCTTCGAGCTTGCGCGCGTGCACGCTCAGGTTGCCGTCGGTAAGATCGAGCAGGTGCTTGAGCGCGGTGAAGCTGAGCGACTCGCTGGCCGCGAGCGCGCTCAGGATGCCCAGCCGCACGCGTTCGTGCACGAGCCGGTCGAGGGTGACGGGGGAGGCGGCGCGCATCCGCCGCGTGAAGGTTCTTTTTTTATCCGCCATAGCGTTTCCAGACAATCACGCCTGCTATCAGGTGCAGCCCGCCGAAGCCGGCAGCCATGAGTGCGTTGGCGTGAGGAGGGGGGAGGAAGAGGGCCGCGGTGCCGAGGGCCATAAAGGCCAGGCCCACCCGCGGGACGAGGGGAATCGAAGCCAGCCCGCCCGTTACCGTACTCGCGCCGTAGAGCAGCAGCCACAGTCCCGGCAGCAGCCCCAAAACCTCGGAGCGCGCCAGCCGCAGGGGCTGGGCCGTGGGGTCAGGAGCACCGTCGAGCGTGGTGTGCACGTAGAGCGCGAGCGTGAGTACGGCTCCGGCGGCGAGGGGGGGCACCAGGCTCTGCACGTACTTGCGGCCCGGCCCGCTGCGCAGCGACAGCCCGGCGGCGTGCACCTTGCGCCGCAGCGCCACCAGCCCGATGGAGCCTGCCAGGGCCGCTTCCGCGACCCACACGCGCAGCCAGCCCGAGGTGGCGGGTTGCTGCTCGGCCACGTACGCCGCCACCAGGGCCGTCATGCCCATCACGACCAGCCCGCGGCCGGGCACGGCCGTGAACGGCACCGAGCGGTCCATCACGTCACGGATAAAGCGCAGGTGCTCTGTCGCCTGCCGGTCGTCGGGACGAGGCAGGTCGCGCGAGAGGGGGGGACGGTCGCGGAGCATGGGGGTGGCTTTATGGGATAAAGATAGAACGTCGCTCTGACAGGGGATATGCGCCGTTTGCCGCCAAAACGCAGTAAACGGACGCGCCGGAGGCTCCTTTTGCGTGGGTTTATCACGCGCATCGTGGTGCGTTTCGTTGTGGCAGCGCGTCGTTCCACGGGGTAGGCGGGTGCCTCGCAGGAGTTCCAGGCAGGCAACTCTGACCCGCCCTCGGAGGCGGCACGCGCTGCGTGTACACCCGGCGAAGACGGCGCGGGCGCGTCCGCAGGGCGGAATCATTGGGTAGGACGGGTCGTTACGCCCTCCCCTTTTTGCCCGTCACCAGCCCACCTGCGCCTCCGTGAGCCCGCTTGGTTACAACACCGGTCTTGTAGAAGAGTACTACCGCCAGTATCTCGAAGACCCGCAGAGTGTCAGCGAAAGCTGGCGCGAGTTTTTCGCCGACTACACCCCCGACCCGTCGTTCGTCAGCGGGGCCGAGGTGCGGGCGCAGGCCGTGGAACAGGCGCAGCAGCAGCTCCGCCGCCCCGCGCCTGTCGCGCCGTCGCGTGGCGACGGCGCGCCGCCCGCGGTGCCGACTCCGGCGACCAAGGCCCCCGCGCCCGCCGCGCCCCCTGCCACAGACGGCACGCGCACCGCGCTGCGCGGCCCTGCCGCCAAGATCGCCGAGAACATGGCGGCGAGCCTGGAGGTGCCCACCGCCACCAGCGTGCGCGCCTTCCCGGTCAAGCTCATGGCCGAAAACCGGAGCCTGATCAACGACTACCAGCGCACCGTCGGCGGCGACAAGGTGTCGTTCACGCACCTCATCGCCTATGCCATCGCCCAGGCGATGAAGGTGCAGCCGGGCATGAACACGACGTACGCTGAGGAGGACGGGCAGGCCTACCACGTCGTGCCGCCGCACGTCAACCTCGGCCTCGCCATCGACATCGAGAAGCGCGGCAAGCGGACGCTGCTCGTGCCCAACATCAAGGCCGCCGAGACGCTCACGTTCGTGCAGTTGCTCGGCGCTTACAACGACCTCGTGCGCCGCGCCCGAGATGGCAAGCTCACCGTCGAGGACTTCGAAAACACCACGGCCAGCCTCACCAACCCTGGCATGATCGGCACGACGCTGTCCGTGCCGCGCCTGATGCCAGGCCAGGGCGTCATCATCGGCGTCGGCTCCATCGGTTACCCGCCCGAGTATTACGCCTTCCCGCCCGAAGTGGTGGCCCGCACCGGGCTGAGCCAGACGATGACGCTCACGTCCACCTACGACCACCGTGTCATCCAGGGCGCGGAAAGCGGCGCGTTTCTGTCCCACGTCGTGGACCTGCTGCTGGGCAAGCACGGTTTTTACAAGGACGTGTTCGCCTCGCTCGGCATTCCGTATCAGCCTTATGGCCTCGAAACCGATTCGGCCCCTGCGCTCGGCGGCCTCGACGAGCAGGCGGCGCATTTGCGCAAGCAAGCCCATGTGCTCGACCTCATCCGCGCCTACCGCGTGCGCGGACACCTCCAGGCTGACATCAACCCGCTGGGCTACGACTGGCGCGAGCACCCCGAACTCGACCCCGCCTACTACGGGCTGACCATCTGGGATCTCGACCGTACCTACCTCACGGGTGGCCTCGGCGGGCGCGAGGAGATGACGCTGCGCGAAATCCTCGACGTGTTGCGCGAAACGTACACGCGCAAGGTGGGCGTCGAGTACATGCACATCAGCGATCCGGGCGAGAAGCGCTGGCTCCAGTCGCGCATCGAGCCGACGCGCTTCTGCGAGCCCATCTCGCACGTCGAGAAGCTGCGCATCCTGCACGAACTCAACGCTGCCGAAGCCTTCGAGCGCTTCCTGCACACCAAATACGTCGGCCACAAGCGCTTCTCGCTCGAAGGCGCCGAAACGACGATCCCGCTTCTGGACGCCATCCTGTCCGACGCCGCCGACCAGGAAGTGCACGAGGTCGTCATCGGCATGGCGCACCGAGGCCGCCTCAACGTGCTCGCCAACGTGATGGGCAAGCCCTACGAGCGCATCTTCAACGAGTTCGAGGGCTCCATCGACCCGCAGACCACGCAGGGTTCGGGCGACGTGAAGTACCACCTCGGGGCCATCGGCGAGCACGCCTCGCCCAGCGGCAACACGGTCAAACTGCAGCTCGCTTCCAACCCCAGCCACCTCGAAGCCGTCAACCCCATCGTGGAAGGCATGGTGCGGGCCAAGCAGGAGAAGCTGCGTGGGCAGAACGCCGACGCGCCGGGTGGCGATTACCTCGACGCCGTCATCCCGCTGCTCATCCACGGCGACGCTGCCTTCGCGGGCCAGGGCGTCGTGGCTGAGACGCTCAACCTGAGCCTGCTGCGCGGCTACAAGACGGGCGGCACCATCCACCTGGTCATCAACAACCAGATCGGCTTCACGACGGCCCCCTCGGACGCGCGCTCCTCGACCTACGCAACCGACATCGCGCGCATGATTCAGGCCCCCATCTTCCACGTCAACGGTGACGACCCGGAGGCATGCGTGCGCGTGGCCCGCCTCGCGCTCGACTACCGGCAGGTGTACAACAAGGATGTCGTGATCGACCTCTTGTGCTACCGCGTGCACGGCCACAACGAGAGCGACGAGCCGACCTACACGCAGCCCATCCTCTACGGCAAGATTCAGGCAAAGCGCACCGTCCGCAAGCTCTACACCGAGATGCTGCTGCGCCGGGGCGACATGAAGCCCGAAGAGGCCGAGCAGATGATGGACGACTACCGGGCGCAGCT
>CBDUBO010000154.1:0-6032 GCA_965365405.1 uncultured Rhodothermales bacterium
TCGAGGCGATCCGGTGGGTGCGGCGCGGCGAGATCTTCCTCTCCCGCCGCATGGCCTCGCGGCTGCTCTCGCGCGTGGCCTCCGGCAAGAAATCGGCAGAACCGTCATTCGCTATCGACGAGCTTACCGACCGCGAGATGGCTGTTTTCCAGATGCTCGGCCAGGGCCACAGCCTCGACGAGATCAGCGAGCAGCTCAACCTGAGCCGCAAGACGGTGGAGACGTATCGCCGCCGCGCCAAGGAAAAGCTGGGCTGCGACTCGGTTTCGACGCTTCTCCAGTACTCGGTGCAGTGGACGATCAGCCAGGGGCGGATGTAACCCGTCCTGCTACCTCGCAACACCGAGAACGGACAGCCTCTTAGGGGAAGCTGTCCGTTCTCATTTTGAAACAGATGTGTCAGGGCTCGCGGCGCGAAACCACCACGCGGGCCTCGCGCACGATGGCGTCGGCGCGGTCGGTGCTGATGCCGATAAGCGCGCCGAGCCGCTCGGCGTCGAGCGCGGCAAGCTGCCCGGCGTTGCGGATGCCGCTCTCGGCCAGCCGTTCTGCGAAGGCGGTCCCCACGCCGCGCACCGCCGTCACCTCGCTCCGGCTGGCCTCTACCACGCGCCCCCCCCGGAAGCCGCTTACGGGCTGCACTACGCGCCCGCCCCCCCCCTCCTGAAGCTGGCGCGGCAGGATGCGCCGCCCCTCCCCGTCGATGCCGTAGGCAATGACCTGCACCCGGTCGCTGACGGGAAAGCCGAACAGCAAGATGGTGAAGGCCTGCCCGGACTGGGCCGTCAGGTCGAAGTCGAAAACGCCGCTCTGCTGTCCGTTTGAATCAATGGCTACGACGTTGAGGCCGCGCGGCGCGACCGTGCTATAGCCGTTGGCCCCGGCGCAGCGCTGGAGCGCTACGGAGGCGTTCGCCTCGCGCAGCGCCACCGTCGTCTGCGCGCCGCGCGCGCCGTTGTAGGGGCGTACGTCCACGTTGGCCCCGTCGGCGGCGGCTTCGCGCGCGTTCTCCAGGATCGAGAACGTCACCCCCTGGGCATCGCCACACAGCACGAGCGTGTAGGCCTCCTGATTCAGGAACACCGTCTCGACGCTCGCGACCTCGGCCCCGGTGTCGGCAGCGATGGCGCGCACGACGGTGCGGCGGCCGGAGGGCACGTCCATGAACGGCGTGCCGCTGCCCAGCGCCAGGTTTTCTACCAGCGTCACATCGTTGAACTGGACGGAGACTGCCGCAGCCGTGGCGTTGTGGAGCACCTGCACGCGGGCGCGGTTGCGCGGGCGCGTCTCCGGCACGGCGTCGCCGAAGAGCGCCACCGTCCGGTCCTGCTCCTGCGCGTCGGGGTCGTTGCTGTCCACCGTCAGCCGGGCCGTGGCACGGCCTGCCTGGGTAGGCGCGAAGCGCACCACGACGGCCCGCTGACTGCCGGGCTCGACGCTGAAGGGCACGCTTTCGAGGGCCTGGAAACCCGGCGCATCCACGCGCAGGCCTGACACGACGAGTGGGCCCGTGCCCACGTTGGAGATCACGAACGTTTCGTCCGCCGCGCCGCCCACTGTCACCGTCCCGAAGCTGAGCGCGCCCGGCTCCACGCGCAGGTCGGGGTTCCCCTCGGAGCGCACCAGATGGAACCACACTTCGAGGTCGCCGCCGCGCCGCCGGTCGCCGCTGGGCAGGCGCGCATCGGTGCCGCCGTCGGCGCGGGGCACGCCGAACACATCGCCGTCGAGGTAGGTGCGCCCCTGCTCGCCGTCCGCCGACCGCTCCCAGATAAAGTTGCCCTTGAGCGTGAGATACCCCAGGATGGGTTCGAGGTAGCCTAACTCTTCGAGCATGGTGAAGAGGCCCTGCCGCAACCAGCTCTGCGTATTGGTCTGCGCGTTCCAGAAAATGCTGTCGTCGTCCGCTGCCGCCGTCGCGTTGAGGCGGATGGGATGGGTGGCCACCGGCGACTCAGTGAGCCAGAACTGCCGGTCGTCTGGCGGGAAGGGCCAGGGCAGGTAGAGGGTGACGAAGCAGACGGGCTTGCGCGGCCCGAAGGCGGCTTCGGAGATGAAGGGCACGTCGCAGGTGACTTCGATGCCGCGCGCCAGCCGCTCGACGGATACTTCGGCATCGTTGACGAGGGGCGCGCCGCCTGCCTGGATGCGCAGCACGTGGAAGCCCGGCTCCTCGTCCGCGCCGCCTTCGCGGTAGCGTGCCGTGAAACGGATGGGCAGGTGCATGGGCTGCCCTGCTGCGTCGAGAAGCGTAGCCTCCACCTGCTGCGGCTGCCCCACGGCGCCCAGCGTCCACCCGACCCCGGCCACGCCGTCCGCGCCCGTCACCACGACGGCGTCGGGCGAGCCGTTGACGTTTCCGCCCCCCTGCGCTACGCGGAAGCGCACGCGCGCGCCGGCTACGGGCCACCGACCGTTGGCCACGCCCACCTGAATGGGATGGTCCAGCGCCACACCACCGCCGGCAGGGTTGGGCGTCGCTTCCTGCCCGTCTCCGCTCACGTAGAACAGACTCGTCAACTCGGTGACGGGCGGGAAGAGCGGGCGGCAATCGGTCACGCCCGTCCACGTGCCGCCGCTGAAGGTGAGCACACCCAGGCGGCAGTAGTGGTGTCGTACGCCGGCCGGGGGTTGCTGAAGGGCGTTGCCCGCGCCGTCGGCAGGCCACTCCACGTCCGCCGTCGCGGTGCGGGCGGGGACGAGCCAGTAGTCGCCGGTGCGGTAGGTGCCGGCAAAGAAGCGCACCTGCACGCCGTCTTCGAGGGATCGCCAGTTGGTGTTCGTCACGCCCTGGACGACGCCGTCCCAGCGCCGGATGCGCGGATTGTCCGGGTAGTCGGCAAGGGCGAGTTCGGTACCGATGGCCGTCGTGAGGTCGAGCGTGAGCGTGTCGTCCTCGGCGCGGAGCACCTGGACGAGCGTGCCGGGCCGCCCTTCGAGTTCGTGCGAGTCGTCGGTCAGTTCGACCCACTTGCCGGGCAGGAAGCGCAGCACGCTGTCGCGCCCCAGGCTGCTCACGGCCACGCGCATCTCGGTCGCATCCACGGGCGTCTCGCCCATCCACCGCGAAACGACGGTGCCGTTGTCCCTGCTCCACTTAAACGAGGCCGTAGCGCGGTCGCCGCCCCCGTGCACTTCGACGCGGTAGAGGCGGTTTTCGAGCGCGCGGTAGCCCGCCCCCGGCGTCACGATGCACGGATCGTCAGAAGGCGTCGTCGTCTCGGCCTGCGCGGCCATCTGCCCAGAGGGCGGCGCCGTAAGGGCGTCCCAGGCAGCGGAAGCCATCAGGCACGATGCGGCCTCGCCGTCTCCCAGTTCGTCTGTCACGCTGAGCAGCTTTACCTGCCACGTGGTTTGCAGGCGCGTGGCGGTGTCGGGGCCGCCGAGCGCCACCTCGCGGATACCCGGCGCTTCGAGGGCCGTCAGGTGGCGCTCCCACACGTCGAGGTAGGCAAGGTAGGTGCCCTCTGCTACCGGACCGGGGTCGGGCAGGTGCGGCTGGGCGCGATAGCGGGTAATGGCGTCGTTTTCGGCCAGCACGCCGTCCACGTACATCCGCCCCACCGTGAGGAGAAAGTCGCCGTCGCCCATCAGCCCGGGTGGACTCGCGTTGCCGGGGCGCGCGGCCTCCTCCGCGGTCAGGTCGGCGGCGGTTTCGACGGGACGGAAGCCGTCGGCGTGGAGCGGTGCACCGCACCCTCCAATCAGGTCTGCCGCCTCGGTTTCGATGCGGTCGCGCGTCAGGTCTACCTGCTCGTTCCAGTCGGCGTCGAGCTGGACGCGGCCCTGCTGCATCCGGACGCTGCTGTAATGGTTGCGGCGGCGGAACGTGGAGCGGGTGAAGTCGCCTTTCATTTCGGATTTCGGGTTTCGGATTTCGGATTGCGTCCGGATCGAATCCGAAACCCGCAATCCCGAATCCGCAATGGATCAGGTAGCGAAAATGAGCCCGGCTTCGAGGCCGAGGCGGAGGTACTCGTCGAGGCTGGCGCGCAGGTTGGCCACGCGCTGCGGGTTTTTGAGAAAGCTGAAAGCGCCCATCTCGGAACCGTCCTCGGCTCCCGTCAGGATCTCGTCGGGGCAGATGCGACCCAGTTGGCCGAAGGCCGGGTGGCCGTAGCGCGTGGAGGTGAACGTGGGCACCACGCGCACGACGATGCGCCGCACGTCCTCAGAGGGCAGGTCGGCGCGGGGGATGCCGAGTTCGGCGGCGCGCTTTTCGAGGGCGAGGTCGGGCTGGCACCGGTAACGGCGCGGCGTGCGCGACGGCGCGCCGGGCCGGTCGGGGGGCACGTAGGAGAAGCGCACGCAGCCTTCCTGCAAGCGCTCGGCCACGACGGGGAGGCGGAAGATGACCTCGGAGGCGTCGAGCGTCTGCACGCGCACGTTGCCGAGCATCGTGCTTCTGATAAGCGTAGCAGCAGGGCCGGGCAGGTTCGCGCTGCCGTCACTGGCCAGCGAGGTGCCGGGAAAGAGGGTGCTCACTACCCGCAGTCCGTGGCCGTGCACGATGCTGTCCTCGACCTGAACCGACCGGATGGTGCGGGGCAGGATGAGCGGCCCGCTGACGCACTTCTGCACCTGCACGCGCAGGCGGCTGTTGAGGCGGGTCGGATCGGTGTCGTCGGCCTCGACGCCGTCGAAAAGCGTCGTGTGCCGAAACTGCGCCAGGCCCAGGTTGCCCGGCAGCACCCGGACGCGCCCTTCCACCCACAGCCCGTCGAAGGTCACCTCGCCGGGGGCGTCGCTCGCGTCTGGGGCGGTGCCGACGATCTCAACCGCTCCGCGCAGGTGCGGTCGGCGCTCGTCGGGCACGGGCAGGCGCTCGGCCAGCCAGCCGGGCCAGTCGGCCGCCAGCACCAGCAGCCGCTCGCCCTCGCCCACCTCAATGCGCGCCGGGCCGGCGAGGTCTTCCTCGAACGTGCTGTTGTCGAGCAGCACGATGGTGCCCGTCGTGCGGTCGGCCTGGCTGTTCCAGTCCACCACAGCGTCCACGAGGGAGGTGAAGAAACGCAATCCCTGCACCGTCCCTGTACCGGTGCCGAGCGCATCAAGGGTGGCCTGCCGCCCCACGCCTGCCATCCAACCCGACTGCCGGATCAGGCTGTCGTCGAGTGTCAGGCGGCGGTTGTAGGGGCCGCCGCCCACGTCGCCGGCGAAGCCGTAGGCGTAGCTGACGTGAACTATTTCCGCCGTCTGCCCGGTCGCCAGCGCAAGGCGGCCCAGCACCGGATCTACCTGCACGCGGATGGGCATGGACACGCCCACCGTCGTGCCGTCGGGCTGTTGCACGCTGTACGTTTTGCTGGCCGCGTGGGGCGTCCAGCCGGGCGCGTCCCAGCCGGACAGGTCGCAAATCATCACCTCGTCCGCCGAAATGGCTTCGAAGCGTCCGTCTGCGTCCAGCGCCTCGTCCACGAACACCTGCACTACGGGTGGATAGGCGGCATCGGGACGGTCGTCGAAATAAGCGTAGACGGGAGTAGCCCCGGCGGCTTCGGCCAGCACCTGCCGCCGGGCTTCGAGTTCGTCGTAGAGCACGTGCCGCCGCAGGGGCGCGGGCACGTTGATCTCTTCGGCCAGGTGCGTGATTTCGCGCTCGGTCTGCGGCCGGTTGAAAAGGGGCGCGTCCAGCCCGAAGGGGTTGAAGAAGTAGCGCCCGTCGGGCGGGTCGGCAGCAGCACGGGCCTGTGCGCGCGGCACCGCGTAGGGCGCGAGCCGCCACAGGTAGAGGCCTACGTTGGCAATGTTGGGCCGGGCCGCGCCGCGCGCAATGGGCCGCACGTCGGCCGTGTAGGTGGCGGGGTCGAAGGCGGTGCCCACCCCTTCCATGCGGCCGGCATCCCGGATGTCGGGCGTGCGCGGGTTGTCCAGCCGGACGTGGTTGAGGTGCTGCGTCCAGCCCAGCTTCAGGAAGAACTCGACGGCGCGGGCGCGCCAGCCCGTCGTGTCGAAGGCGAGTTGTTCGAGGATGGGGGCCGTGCCCTTGCGGCGCCGGTAGGCCAGCGTGTTGGCCACGCGGGCGCGCTGGC
>CBDUBO010000155.1:0-5983 GCA_965365405.1 uncultured Rhodothermales bacterium
TTCCCTTCTACCAGCCCAGTTGCCGCATTCGCCGGTCGATGGTGTTGGCGTAGCTGCCCATGCGCTCTGGCTTGCGCGCCCTGGGGTTGGGGATGATGGCAGCCAGACGCGTGGCCTGACGGCGCGAAAGCTGGCCCGCAGAGGTATTGTAATGGTACTGCGCCGCCGCCTCAGCCCCGTACACGCCCGGCCCCCACTCGATGACGTTGAGGTAGAGCGTCAGAATGCGCTCTTTGGGCAGCACGAGTTCCGCGGCGTAGGTCAGCGGCACCTCGAAGGCCTTGCGCACAAACGACGAGTGGGTCGTCTGAAACAGGTTTTTGACGAGTTGCTGCGTGATCGTCGAGCCGCCGCGCCAGGTGCGCCCGCGCCGCCGGTTGTCCTCGACGGCCTTGCGCACGGCCTCCCAGTCCACGCCGCCGTGCGTGTAGAAGCGTCCGTCCTCGGCAGCAATGACGGCGTACCGCAGGCGCGGACTGATCTCAGACGCAGCCACAGGCCGGTAGCGCTTGGCGTAAGGGGTGCCGCCGGCCATGGCCTCGATGCGGCGCTGGATCTGCACGCCCGTCGTGGGGGGTGTGACGGCGTTGTAGAGCGTCAGGCAGAGGGTGCAGAAGCCGAGGTAGGTGGCCACGGCGGCGACGGGGGCCGCGACGAGCGTTCCGAGGGCGCGGCGCAGCGTCATTGCATCAGCGCGAAAGACCCTTGATCTCCAGCTTCACCTTGCCCGTCGGCACCTTCACCTCGATCACGTCTCCCACCTCCTTGCCCAGCAGTCCCTTACCGATAGGGCTGGTGACGGAAATCTTGCCCTTGGTGATGTCGGCCTCCTGTGCCGCCACGAGGGTAAAGGTCTGCTCCGTACCGTTGGCCAGGTTCTTGACCAGCACTTTGGAAAGGATAAACGCCTTTGTCGTGTCGATCTGCCGCTCGTCCAGCAGCCGCGCCGAAGCGACGGTGCTTTCCAGGTTGGCGATGCGCGCTTCCAGGTGGCCCTGCTCCTCCTTTGCAGCGTCGTACTCGGCGTTTTCGGACAGGTCGCCCTTTTCGCGGGCTTCGGCGATGGCACCGGCTACGCGGGCGCGCTCCTTGGTACGCAAAAACTGAAGCTCTTGCTTGAGGTTGTCGAGTGCTTCCTGCGTCAGGTAAACGTTGCTCGGCATGGGAAACAGAATGATGAGGTCACATAAAAACAGAACGCCACAGCCAACGAGGGCAGCGGCGATCTTACCGATCAGGCGAACAGGTGCAGCGCGAACGGAGCGTGAAGCTGAATGATCCCGTTACCAGCCCACGCGGCGTGTAGCAGGCGCGGTAGCCCGACTGGGCGCCGACGCCCCCGTGAAGCTGGGCGCGCCGCTGATCGCGTGTGCAGGCGGCGCGACTTCGACCGGGACGGCAGGGCGAGCCTCCCCCCGCGCGAGTGCCACGGAAGGCTCCGCGTCGGCGCTGAGCACGCGCCGCGCGCCGCGGTAGCGACGCTTCCAGTACGCTTCGTCCAGCCGCGACACCGTGACACCCGCCGAAGATGACACGTGCGCAAACTCGCCCTCGCCCACGTACGTGCCGACGTGCGAGATGCCGCGCTTGCTGCCGAAGAACACCAGGTCGCCGGGCCGCAGCGCATCGCGCTCGACGGGCGAACCCGCCGCAAACTGCTCGCCCGACGTGCGGGGAAGCTGGATGCCGAAAAGCGCGCTGTACCAGTTCTGCATCAGCCCGGAGCAGTCGATGCCGCGCCGTGAGTCGCCACCGAGGGTGTGGGGGGTGTCGGCCCAGTCGAGCGCTTCCGCCCGTAGGGCGAACGAGACGGCATCCGCGGCGCTACCAGGGGTGGTGGCGAGGGCGGTGGTGAAAGAAGCCTGCGCCCGCGCGGGGCTGGCGGCGATGCAAAGCAATAGCAGGAACGTCAGGGCAAACCGTTGCATAGAGAAGGGGACTGTGGCGGCTGGAAACGGGAGCGTCAAAACAGTGCCAGGGAGAAACGGCGCGGCGACGGATAGCGAAAAAATAACCTATTGTGCGCCTCTGGCGCACCTCTTCACCTCCACCTTCGTTGATCCATCCGAACAGCAGACCCTTTTGAGACATGCGTAAGTCTTTGATTATCGGTGGTATCGCGGCAGGCATTGCGGGGGCTGCCGCCTATTACATTGCCTCGCAAAACGGGACGCCGCTGCGGCGAAACGTGCAGAAACGCGCCCGTGAGTCGGCCCTGTGGCTGCAAGAGCAGCAGCGCGAGATGGCCGACGGGCTGCAACGCATCGAACAGCAGATCGGGCACCTGGGCGACGAGATGCGACAGCGCCTCGACCAGATCGCCCATCAGGCTTCGGAAGCGGTGCAGCCGCGGTTGGACGAGGAGTGGGGCCTGGAGCGAGACGATCTGCAGGAGTCGCTGCGCAGCCTGCCGCGCCGGGGCTGACTGGATCCCGCCTGTGTGTGGCTCGTTGCCACGCGCGTCTTTCTTACAAACACCTCTGCTATGCCTTACCCCGAATACATGGTGGCCCCGATGCGCGAAGAGCTGACCCGGCTCGGCGTCGAGGAGCTGCGGACTGCCGAAGAAGTGGACACCGCGCTGCAGCGCAGTGGCACCACGCTCGTCGTCATCAACTCGGTCTGCGGCTGCGCAGCGGCCAACGCCCGTCCTGCCGTCGCCCTGGCCTCGCAGACGCCTGCGCAGCCTGACCATCGCGTCACCGTTTTCGCCGGGCAGGACCTGGAAGCGACGGCACAGATGCGGAGCCACCTGGCAGGCATCCCGCCGTCGTCGCCGTTCATGGCCCTGCTCAAAGATGGCGAGCCGGTGTACGTGATCGAACGCCGCCACATCGAAGGTCGCAGCGCCTCGGCGATTGCCTCCGATCTCGTAGCCGCCTATAGTCGTTTTTGCGGTACAGATGCCGTGACCGAGACAGCCGAGCGGCCCGAAGTAGCTACCTCCGCTCCGGCAGACCTCCCCTCCACGTTCCGCTCGATTCTCTGAGCCGACGGCGGCAACGGCCGTTACGAGGCGTAGAGGCGACCAGCGCTTCTACGCCTTTTTCTTGGGCAGCGCGGTGGGGCGCAGGTGCCGCAGGGCCAGCCAGGCGTAGAAAGAGCCGCCCGCGGTGGCGGCGGCAAACACGAGTACCCCTGAAGCAGAGGGCTGCGCGGCAACCATGAGGATCAGGCCGGGGAGGGCCGCGAGCAGGGGCGCACGGTAGGCGACGGCGAGGCGCGGCAGCGGCAGGCCTGCCGTTTTCCACAGCGTGCCCAACTGCACGAGCCTTCCTGTCACGCCGGCCGCGCCCAGCACGCTGACGGTGAACAGGGCGCTGCCCGTCTGTGCGCCTGCCACCAGGGCGGCCACCACGAGCGCGCTTTGCAGCAGCCCCGTCGCCACGTCGCGCTGGTGGTGTTCGGTCACGTCGAAAAGGGCAGTGAGGGGCGCGCAGACACTGGCGAGCAGCAGCCACGGACTCAGCCACTGGGCGTAGAGGCCGGCTTCGCGCCACACCGCGCCAAAGACGAACGCGAAAAGCTCCGGTCCGGCTACGATGAGCGCGAGGGCAGGGTAGAGCCCGATCCACACCAGCTGCGCGTGAAACCGCTCCGACACGCGAGCCAGCGTGCCCGCGCGGTGGGCGGCCACGGCGTCGGGGATGAAGACACGCCCGGCGGCTCGTCCGACGAGTGCAAGGGGGACGGCCAAGGTGAGCAGCACGCGCCCGAACTGGCCCACGATGGCCTCGGAGAAGTAGAACGCGAGCAGGAAAATGGGTAGCCGACCTGTAAGGTTGTTGAACAACACGGCGGGGGCCGTCATGAGGGCAAAGCGCCGGTAGCGGGTGGCCACGCGCGCGAGGGTGGCGCGCTGCGGACGCGTGCGGAGGGCCTTTTCTGCCAGCAAAGGGCGCGCCTGCCAGGCGGCGGCAACGGCCTGCCCCCCCACGAACGAGGCGATGAGGCTGCCCGCCGTGGCCCCGTACGCGGGCAACGCCCCGGCAAAGCGCCAGCCCGTCGTCACGATGCTGCGGGCAACGGGGCTCCCCGCGAGCGCACCGAACTGCCGCCGCCGCGTCAGCCACGCCTCGCTGAGCTGTACGGCGCGTAGCACGACGAACGTGGGGGCGAGCCAGAGCGCCCAGGGGCCGATGGACAAGCCGCCCACGACCGGCAGCAATGACGCCAGCCCCAGTAGCGCCGCCGCGCCCAGCGTCACCAGCGTGGCCAGCCAGAACAGGTGCGCGGCGTCGCTGTCCTCGGCGGGCAGCAGCAGGGCGTCCTCGTAGCGCAGCGACCCGATAGGCACGAGCACGGCCACGGCGGCGGCGAAAAGGTCGGCCACGCCAAAGGCCTCGGGCGTGTACAGGCGGCTCAGGACCGGCTGGGCGGCGTAGGCGATAAGGGCCGCAATGGCATTGCCACCTGCCAGCGAGGCCGCAGGGCCGAGGGCGCGGCGTCCTGCGCGCATCAGGCCAGGGGGCGCAGCGCACCCGCCACGCGCAGCGCGCGGTTGCGGTAGCGCACAGCGTGGAAATGCGGCGTGAGGGCTCCACCGAAGCCGGCCTTGAAAAAGGCAATCGAGGCGTGGTTGGCTCCCAGCAGGTCCACCCCGCGCCCCTCGTCCACAGCCCCTTCGATAAGCGTGTGCTGTAAAATGGTGAGCGCCGGGCCCGGCAAGCTGCCTGCGAGCCAGGTATAGACGCGGCGGTCGTCTTCAAGCGTTGCCAGGGCGGCGCAGAGCGTGCCTTGGCCGTCACGCAGCACGCGGCACCGAGCCATCCCAATTGCTTCGAGTGCTTCGAGCCATGCGGCCTGCTGCACTGCCGCCACGGGAGGCGACACCTGCCGCTCCGCATAATGGCGTTGCAACCACCTGTTGACTTCGCCATCTCCTGCACCAACGCTTTCGATGGTGTAGCCCGGCAACTCGGCCGGGCGGCGGCGCACCGAGCGCGATGGGCGGTAAGAGCCCGCCACGCGGTAGGTGTAGCGCGGCTCACAGCCGAAGCCCGCCCATTGCAGCGCCCGCACATCGCCCAGCTCCGGTGCCAGCGACAGCGCGGCAACAGGAAACTGCGCGCCGACCAGCGCCAGCAGCAGGTCGAGGGCAGAGGTGCGCTGGAGCACGTGCCGCTCGTGTGGAAGCGGGTCGAGCAAGAGGGCGGTGTAGCGCGTCAGAGGGGCGGGGGCGGCGATTGCGCCGCGGCCGCGCGTGTACAGTACGCAGCCCGCCAGGAGCACGTCGCCCTCCTGCACGGCGGCCAGATGCGCCTTTCGGCCTGTCGCGTGCGCGGCGGTGCGGACAAACGACAGGTGGGTAAAGGGGCTGCGCTGCTCGGCGCGCAGCCACAGGTCCTGCCAGGCAGCCTCCGTCTCCGGGCGGTCGGGGTCGAGAAAGACGGCTTCAGCCATAGACCAAAAGAAACGGGCAGGCCGCAAAGGTACGGCCTGCCCGCGGGTGCCCGCACAGCGGGACCTCAGAGGATGTACTGGCTCAGGTCGCGGTTTTTGGCGATGCCCGACAGGCGCGCCCGCACGTGCTCGGCCGTGATCTCCATCTTCGCGCTTTCGATGCGGTCGGGCACGTCGTAGAGAATCTCTTCGAGCAGCGTCGTCAGGATCGTGTGGAGGCGGCGGGCGCCGATGTTTTCCACGTCGGCATTCACGTCGGCGGCGATCTGCGCGATTTCGCGCACGGCGTCGTCGGTGAAGCTCAGTTCTACACCCTCGGCGCTGAGCAGGGCGGCGTACTGCTTGAGGAGTGCGTTGCGCGGCTGCGTCAGGATCTTGTAGAAATCCTCGACAGACAGGCTGTTGAGTTCGACGCGGATGGGAAAGCGGCCCTGGAGTTCGGGGATGAGGTCGGAGGGCTTGGCTACGTGAAACGCGCCCGAGGCGACGAACAGGATGTGGTCGGTTTTGACCATGCCGTGCTTCGTCGTCACGTTCGAGCCCTCGACGATGGGCAGGAGGTCGCGCTGCACGCCCTCGC
>CBDUBO010000156.1:0-5935 GCA_965365405.1 uncultured Rhodothermales bacterium
GGGAAAGGCGAGCCGGTAGGCTTCTACGTGCCGCTGCACGACGGCCCGCAGGTCTGCGGGCAGCTCGCCGGTGGCCTGCTGCGAGGCCGTCAGGTAGTCGTAGTAGGCCTGCCGGAAGGCCCACTGGCGCCCCCACACGCTCTGCCAGCGCGCCAGCAGTACGAGCGACCGGAAGGGCTGCAGGTCCGCGCTGGCCGTCAGCCGCCACGGCTCGTTCCAGGGCACGACGTAGTAGTTGAAGCCGAACTGCGGGGTGCCTCGCTCGACGTGGGCACGCTCGCCGCCCACCGCGACCCGGTTGCTGCCCCAGCGGTGCTCCAGTCGTCCGCCCGCCCCCCAGGCATAGCCCTCTCCGCCCGCCAGAAACGCGGACTGCGGCACGTGCGCGGCTGCTGTTTCCGGTAGGCGGGCCGCATAGTCCACGGTGTAGAGGCGGAACTGGTGTTTGTAGTACGCCTCGGCGTGCAACTCCCAGCCGGGGGCTGGGCTGTAGCGCAGCTCGCCCGAATAGTGCTCGGCGCGGGGCGGGGCGATGCTGGCGTCCATCGCCATCCATACGCGCGTGGTGGACACGAGGGCGCTGGGAGAGGGTGAACTGACCTGGTACTGGCCCACGAACTGTTCGTAGAGTCCAGCACCCGCCCGCAACGAAAGCTGGCCGAGCCGTCCGCGCGGCGAGTCGTAGCGCAGCGATACGCGGGGTTCCGGATAGACGCGGTTGCGGTCGTTGGAATAGGTCGCGCGGAAGCCGAGTTCGGCCTGTATGTGGGGGGTGGGGGAGACGCGCAGGTTGGCGTACGACGCCCACCGCCAGGCGTGCGCCCGGTGCCGGATGGCGTCGCCGCGCAGGCTGCGCACGCGGAAGCGGTCGCGCGTGAGCGTCGGGGCCACGCCGGCCTCGATAAGCACGTTGTGGGCGGGCGTATAGTCGAAGCGCACCTCGACGGCACTTTCCGAGATCGTGTTGCCGTCGCGTTCGGCACGCGCGGGCCCGCGAGCGTCGGCTATGGCGTAGTCGTGGCGGAGGCGGTACTGGCTGGTACGGATCTGAAGCTGGGCGAAGAGGCGGCTGTGCAGCACGGTTGTGTAGCGGGCCTGCGCCATCTGGGTGCGCCAGTCGAAGCGGTCGGGAACGGGCACGGCGGCCCCCTCCGTCTGGAGCAGGCGCTCGCCGTGGTAGCCGGAGACGTAGAGCGTCGAGAGCGGGCCGGATCTGATCTGGTAGGCAGCGTGCAGGTCGCGGAAGCCAACCTCAGGCTCGGCCCCGCGGGTGGGCGGGTCGAGGTAAGGCTCGAGCGGATCCGGATAGACCTGCGCCGGCTCAGGCACCGAGAAGATGGCCCGCAGAAAGGTGTCCTGCCGATCCCAGTCGCGAAGAAACTGCTGCGTCGAGGCCAGGCGGTAGCGCGGCCACAGCCCCTCACGCGCGGCGAGCAGGAAGCGCCCGGCGCGGCGAGAAGCCCCAAGCAGACGTAGGTTCAGGCTGAGCGCGTCCACCTGCGCGTCCAGCCGCAGGGGTCGGCCCGGCGGCACCAGTTGCGAAGCCTCGACGATGCCGACGGTGTTGCTGCCGGGCTCCGCTCCGAAGCCAGCCTTCTGCACTTCGAGTTGCCCGATGGCGAACGGGCTGAAGGGCCCAATCATGCCCAGCAGGATGGGGGGCGCGAAAACGGGCGCGCCGTCGAGGCGGAGGTCATGCTCGCCCGCCGCGCCGCCCTGCACGTGCACGTCGGCGGTGACGTTGCCGATGTGGACGCCGGGCAGCTGCGCCATCCGATGCGTCAGGTCGGGCGCCTCGGTGCTGAGCAGGGAAAGCGAAGGGGTCGCCGCCGCGTCTGTGAATGGGGTGCCGCCCCGCCCGGCCAGCCCTTCCACGACGATGGGCAAAATGGGAGCGGGCTGAGGGGCCAGCATGACGGACCGGCGTGTCACGGCCCCCGGCGCGACGCGCACAGTGTCGGCGAAAACGCGGTAGCCCACGTGCGACACCCGCAGGCGATACAGCCCGGGTTGCAGGCGTGGAAAGGTAAACTGGCCGCTGGCGTTGGTAGCCGTTCCGGCCGGGGCATCGGCCAGCATCACGCTTGCGTCAGCCAGCGCCTGCCCGGTGTTCAGATCCACCACGCGGCCCTGAAGTACGCCGCGCTGGAGGGCCGTGTCCTGCGTACTCGTGAGGACGTAGAGCCCGTTGGAGAGGCGGTAGAAGTCGAGGCCGGTACCACCCAGCACGCACCGCAGCGCGTCCTCGGCAGCGGCGTCGCGCGCGGCGCAGTAGGCGTAGCGCCCTTTCACCAGTTCGGGCTCGTAGGCGAGGTCTATCCGCGTGCGCTCGACCAGCAGGGCCAGCGCCTCGTCGAGTGGAGTGCCGCGCAGCGCGAGCGTCACGCGGGAGGCGGGCTGCGCCTCTGCAGAGATCGCTGCGGATAGAAACAGGAGCAGCGCCGCAGCGATCCTGATAAAGTGCCGAACCATGGTTCGCGCCGTCGCCGGTAGGGAGCGGCAAGATACGACGGCCCCTGCGCCGGCCCGGAGGGGCCGAAGAAAGGCCCCGTCAGGGCGCGGCGTACACGACGAACCCTTCTGCAGTGGCGCGGTAGCGCAGGCGCAGCGAGGCGCAGATGCTCTGCAAAATCTCCTGCACCTCCAGCGGCCCGTGCCGTGTGATGGTAATGCGCCGGTCGGCCAGCGCCTCCGGGTAGGTTATGCGGGTATCGAACAGTACCTCTACCTCGCGCAGCACGTCGGGCAGCGGCGCGTCGTCAAAGGCGAAAACAGCTTCGGGTGCGGAAGGCAGTAGGCGCACCACCAGCCCCGACGCAGCCCCGGCGACGACCTGCTGCGATGGCCCCAATTCCGCCCGCTCTGTACCCTGCCGGACGGCCACGCGACCCGACTGCACAGCCACGCGCCCCTCGTCCGGGCGGTCGGCGTGGACGGTGAATCGGGTGCCGAGCACGGTGATTTCCATCTGCGCGGTTTCGATGCGGAAAGGCCGTCTCGGGTCTCGCTCCACCTCGAACTCTGCCGTGCCCGTGAGGGTGTAAGCCCGCTCTTCAGGCCAGTTGCCCAGTGGCCGCAACACCGCGCCCGGACCCAGGCGAACCACCGATCCATCGGGCAACCGGAAAGGGCTGATTTGATGCGGCGCTCCGCTGTAGCTGCGGCCCTGCGGCTGATTCTGTGACCCTACGAGGGCTGCCCAGGCGAGCACTGCCGCAGCCACGAGTACCGCCGTGGTAGCGACGAGCGGTCGGAGTGAGCCGCGGCCAGCCCGTTGCACCGGCCCACGGTCTGCAGGCAGCCGAGAGGCCGCGCGAGGCGGCACGGCGATCTGCTGCTCGATCTGGCTCCACACGGCCGCTTTCCGGTCTGGATGAGGCGGCGGCGCTTCGAGTGCACCGGCGAGGTGCCACGCCCCCGTCAGCGCGGCGCGTTCGGGAGGCGGCTGCGCATCCAGCAGCACGGCCACATCGGGGGGGAGGGGCTCAGGCGTGGAGGAGGTCGGCGTCATAGTGGTGGAGGTGCTGCCGCAGCGACTGCAGGGCGAGCACGATGTGGTTGTTGACCGTCTTGGGGGCCAGTTCCATGACGGCGGCGATCTCGTCGTGGCTCAGGCCCTCGTAGCGGCTCAAGCAGAACGCTTCGCGCTGGCGGGGAGGAAGGGACGCGATCCAGCCGGCGAGGCGGGTGCCAAGTTTCTCGCCGTCCAGGTCGTGCTCGGCCGTCGCGCCTACCGCCGGCTCGGCAGGTAGCCCGTCGAGGCCGTTGTGGTCGTGGCGCTGCCGGCTGCGGAGGTGATTGAGGGCGAAGTTGCGTGCCATCTGGTAGAGGAGCGCCTTGAGCGAGCGCGACGGATCCAGGCGGGTCCGCATCTGCCAGAGCTTGAGGTAGAGGTCTTGAAGCACGTCCGCGCAGGCATCTGCATCGCGGGTGTAATACCACACGTAGCGGTGGAGGGAATCGTAGGTCTGCTGGTACAGATCGGCAAACGCGCTGCTATCCGACCGCCGGAGCCTTTCGCTCCACGTGGCGAACTGAAGGGACGAGAGCGCACGCATGGGCTATCAGGAGTGGTTACAACCCGCAGGCAGGCAACACCTAACGGGGAGTCGCTTCGGGCGCCAGGCGAACAGGGACGTTGCACGCGGGCAAGGGTTGCGCGGGGAACACCGCCAGAAACGCATCCATTCGGGGCGTGCCGGGTTCGCGGGCACGGGGTTGAAGAATGAGGACGACAGCGTCAGGAGGGGCGCCGAGCAGGATCAGGCAGCGCGTTGCGCGGGGCCTGCCGTGACCTCCGGGCGCGTCGCCTTCTCTGCGGCCTCACGCGACACGCGCAACTTCCTGCGCGCTTCTTTCATTCGACCTCCGACACCCGTAATTCGACACGTGAAATGCGCCTGGCACAGGAGAGAATACGCAATTTCTGCATCATCGCCCACATCGACCACGGCAAGAGCACCCTGGCCGACCGGTTGCTGGAGGTGACAGGCACGCTGTCCGACCGGGACATGAAGGACCAGGTGCTCGACTCGATGGACCTGGAGCGCGAGCGCGGCATCACCATCAAGAGCCACGCCATCCGGATGAACTACCGGGCGCGCGATGGTGAGCAGTACGTGCTCAACCTCATCGACACGCCCGGACACGTGGACTTCACCTACGAGGTCAGCCGGGCGCTCAAGGCGTGCGAGGGGGCCATCCTCGTCGTGGATGCCGCGCAAGGCATCGAGGCGCAGACCATTTCCAACCTCTACCTCGCCCTCGAGCAGAACCTGGAGATCATTCCCGTTCTCAACAAGGTGGACCTGCCGGGCGCGCGGGCCGACGTGATCGCGCACACCATCGAGGACCTCATCGGCGACAGCGCCCAGAGTGTGCTGCGCATCTCGGCCAAGACGGGCGAAGGCGTGCCCGAAGTGCTCGAAGCCGTAATCGCGCGCATTCCGCCCCCCCAGGGCCAGCCCGACGCGCCGCTGAAGGCGCTCATCTTCGATTCCGTTTTCAACACCTACCGTGGGGCCATCGCCTACGCCCGCATCTTCGACGGACAGCTCAAAAAGGGCGAGAAGATGCGCTTCATGTCCAACGGCAAAGAGTACGATGCCGAAGAAATCGGCATTCTCCGCATGGGGATGGAGCCCGTCGGGCAACTCGGCGCGGGCGAGGTGGGCTACATCATCGGGTCGGTAAAGGACGTGCGCGACACGCGCGTGGGCGACACCATCACGACGGCCCGAAACGGTGCCACCGAGTCCATCAAAGGCTATCAGGATGTCAAGCCGATGGTGTTCTCGGGCGTGTATCCCACCAACCCGGAAGCCTTCGAGGATCTGCGCGCCTCGCTCGACAAGCTGCGCCTCAACGACGCCTCGCTCACGTACGAACCCGAAACGAGCATGGCACTCGGCTTTGGCTTCCGCGTGGGGTTTCTGGGCCTGTTGCACATGGAAATCGTGCAGGAACGGCTCGACCGCGAGTTCGGGCTCGACATCATCACGACGGTTCCCAACGTCAAGTACGAAGTGAAGACGGTGCGGGGCGAGGAGACGGTGATCGAGAACCCGAGCGACATGCCCGAGCCGGGCAAGCTCGACGAGATCCGCGAGCCGTACGTCAAGGCAGACATCATCACGCCCACCGAGTACATCGGCAACCTGATGGGGCTGTGCCAGGACCGGCGCGGCATTTACGTCAACACGCAGTACCTCGACCCGGAGCGCGTCTCGCTCGAATACGAGTTGCCCCTGGCCGAAATCGTGTTCGACTTCTACGACCGCCTCAAAAGCGTCAGCCGGGGTTATGCGTCGTTCGATTACGAGTTCATCGACTACCGCCCCAGTCACCTCGTCAAGCTCGACGTGCTCATCAACGGCGAGCCCGTGGACGCGCTCTCGACCATCGTGCACCGCGACAAGGCGTACGACATGGGCCG
>CBDUBO010000157.1:0-5881 GCA_965365405.1 uncultured Rhodothermales bacterium
GGCGCGCGTCCTGCCGGTCGATCTTGTTGATGCACACGATGGCGGGCAGCCCGAGTGCGAGCGCTTTCTGGAGCACGAAGCGCGTCTGCGGCAGCGGCCCCTCGGCGGCGTCCACGAGCAGCATCACGCCGTCCACCATGCGCAGCGTGCGCTCCACCTCACCGCCGAAGTCGGCGTGTCCGGGCGTGTCCACGATGTTGATCTTGGCGTCTTCATAGAACACGGACGTGTTCTTGGCCATGATGGTGATGCCCTTTTCGCGTTCGAGGTCCATCGAGTCCATGACGCGCTCGGCAACCTCCTGGTTGTCGCGGAAGGTGCCACTCTGCCAGAGCATGGCGTCCACGAGCGTGGTCTTGCCGTGGTCCACGTGGGCGATGATGGCGATGTTGCGGAGGCGCTGATACATAAAACGAAGGCGTGAGAACGAGACGAAAGAAGACGGGAAAGCGGACGCCAAATAGTGCGTTCCTGCTGCAAAGCGCGTTTTTCGGGAAGGCGCGCCGCGCGGCGGTGGGGCTACGACATCCTTGCCGCCGCTTTAGCACAGGGCTGTGACAACTTCCCGCAGTGCGGGCGTAAGCGGCTGGTCTTTGCTCACCCACCTCCATGCGCGCCTCATTTCTACCCTCGCTCCTGTTTCTGCTGAGCGCCCTGACGGCCCTGCCTGCCAGTGCCCAGACGCCTGCCGCCGTGCGCGGCGTCATCGTATCGGCAGAGGGGCAGCAGCCTCTCCCCGGTGCCACCGTCGTGCTGCGCCGCGCCGCCGACAGCACGCTCGTGACGGGCGCGGCGGCCGACACGCTGGGCCGCTTTGCCATCCGCACGCTGGCCCCTGGCGCGTACCTGCTCGAAGCCTCGTTCGTGGGCTACCGCATCCTGCGCCAGCCGCTGGCCTACGCGGGGCAGCCGGTGGACGTGGGCACGCTGCGTCTGGCAGACGACCCGACCCAGCTGGACGACGCCATCGTCGAGGGCCAGGCCATCCTGGTACAGCAGCGGGCAGACACGCTCGTCTTCGATGCGCGCCAGTTCAAGGTCAACCGCGACGCGACGGCGGAGGATTTGGTCAAGAAGATGCCGGGCGTGACCGTCCAGGACGGACAGGTGCAGGTGCAGGGCGAGGCCGTTCAGCGCGTCACCCTCGACGGGCGCGAGATGTTCGGCGGCGACGCCACGTCGTCGCTGCGCAACCTGCCCGCCGAGATGGTGTCGCAGGTGGAGACGTTCGAGGGGATTAGCGAAAACTCACGCTTTTCGGGCTTCGACGACGGCGACCGCGTGCGCACGATCAACCTCGTCTCGCGTGCAGGCTTTCAGAACACGGCCTTCGGGCGCGTCTATGGCGGCTATGGCAACGAGGAAACGTACCAGGCCGGGACCAACGTGAACGTCATCCGCGGGCAGCAGCGCGTCAACGTCGTGGCGCAGTCCAACAACGTCGGGCAGCAGAACTTCGCCTTCGAAGACCTGCTGGGCCTGTCGGGCATGGGCGGCGGGCGCATGATGCGCTTCGGGGGTGGTGGGCGTGGCGGCGCGCCAATGATGGTCCGCAGCGGGGGCGGCGGCTTCGGGGGCTTTGGTGGCGACTTTGCCGTGGCCGAGCAGAACGGCATCACGACGACGCACGCCGTGGGCCTCAACTACTCCGACCGCTGGGCCAGAAATGTCGAGTTCAGCGGCAGCTACTTTTTCAACTACAGCGACAACAGCCTCCGGCAAGACCTGGGGCAGCAGTACGTGGCCGAGGAGCTGGCCGGTCAGCGCTACGACGAGTTCACCAACGGCACGACCCTCAACCAGAACCACCGCGCCAGCGGCAGGCTGAACGTATCGCTCGGCCCGGCCACGGCCCTTCAGGTGCGCCCCCGCCTGACCACGCAGCGCTACCGCAACGACGCCCTCGAGTTCAGCACCACGCGCAGCCTCTCCGACACGCTCGCCTTTGCCACGACGGATGAAACGGCCCGCCAGGGCGCGCTCTCGTTCAGCAACGAAGTCCTGTTTCGCCACCGCTTCGACGCTTCCGACCGGACGGTGTCGCTGGGCGTGACGACGACCTACAACAACCGCAACCGCGAGACGACGCAGCTCACCACCAACCGGACCTTCGAGCCGCAGCCTTTCACCCGCCTCATCAGCCAGACAGGCGACAGCGGCTCGGACGGATGGGGCTATACGGCCACGGGCACCGTTTCGCAGTCGTGGGGGCAGGCACACGCCGCCCTGCTCTCGTTTGCCTACGGCTGGCAGGAGACCGACTCGGATCAGGAGTATTTCGACGTGCTCACGGGCACGCCCGTCATCGACTCGACGCTCTCGACGCGCTTGCAGAGTGGGCTGACGACGTACCGCGCCGGCACGGGCTACCGCTACCGCTCCGACAAGGTGAACCTGACGGCGCTGCTCGACTACGAGATTGCGCGGCAGGCGCGCGACCAGCAGTTTCCGGACGTTTCCAGCCGAAGTGAGACGTTCCACTCCGTCCTGCCCTCCATCAACCTGCGCTACAACTGGTCGCGCCAGCGCAACGTTAGCCTCAACGTGCGCGCACGCACGGATACGCCGTCTATCGAGCAGCTCGACGACGCGCTCGACAACACCAACGCGCTGCGGCTCACGCAAGGCAACCCTGCCCTCGACGTGGCGACCAACCTGAGCGGCAGCCTCCGCTTTCTGAGCAGCGATTTCCAGGCAGGCCGCGTGTTCGTCATAGGCCTCAACGGCGACTATTCGCTGGACTACATCGGCAGCAGCATCGTGCTGGCCACGCAGCCCGTCGAGGTCGCTCCGGGGGTCGTGCTCGCGCCGGGTGGGCAGTTCACCCGGCCCGTCAACCTCGACGGGCGCTACGGCCTACGCCTTTTCGCCACGTTCGGACGCCCCATCAAGCCCATCAAATCCAACGCCAGCGTCAACGTGTTCACGAACTACACGCGCACGCCTTCCCTGCTCAACGGGCAGACGCAGACGACCGAAAACCTGTACGTGGGGCCGGGCCTCCAACTCACGTCCAACATCTCGGAAAAGGTGGATTTCTCCGTGGGTACCAACTCGGCGCTCACGTTTGCCCGCAGCACGAGCGGTACTGCCGACCAGCAGTACCTCACGCAGAACACCCGCGCTTCGCTCAACCTGGAGCTGCCGCAGGGCTTCACCTTCCGCACCGACGCCCTGCACCAGACCTATGCTGGCCTTGACGAGAACAGCCAGCAGGAACCCTTCCTGCTCTGGAATGCCAGCGTGGGCAAGCGTGTGCTGGCCGGCGGCGCGGGCGAAATTCGCCTGACGGCTACCGACCTTCTCAACCAGAATGAGAATTACCGCCGCTCGGTCACCGACCTGTACGTGCAGGACGTGCGCGCCAACACGCTCCAGCGGTATCTGCAACTGGTGTTCACCTACACGCTGCGCCCCGCCGGGGCCGGCGCGCCTGCCACACCGCGCGGTCGCATGGGTGGCTAAGTAGATAAAGGGTACCTGGCGACGGGAAATCCGTCATCAGGTACCCTTGCCCTACTGAACCCCGTCGAGCAGTTCGCGGAAAGGGCCGCGGCGGTCGAACTCGAGCCGGAAGGCTGTCGTGCCCAGGTGGAACGTGACCTCCTGCGCAAAAGCAATCTTGCGAAACTTGGCGGCATCCACCCCCAGCTTGAGAAACGTTCCGCGGGCCGTCGCCATGCGTTGCTCGTTGAGGACGATTTCGGGCCAGGCGAACTGTTCGCCGTCCACCTCGGCGCTGACGGGCGTGTAGTTCAGGAAGAGATCGCTGCCGCCGGGATTCCGGAAGTCGAGGAAAAACCCGGAGCAGCCCTCGCCAGGCGGACAAACGGCCCGCGCCGTGAGCAGGACTGCCTGGGGTGGAGCCAGCGGGTTGGCCGTGGCATCGTGCGGAACGGTGAGGGAGATCGGCCGCGAGCGCGTGGTACCATCGCGCTCGGCGGCAGGACCGGAGGTGCTGCACGCGCTCAGCACGACGAGCAGCAGGACGAAGAGGCGGTTCATAGCCGGAAGAAGTGGTGTACGGCAAGATAGGACGAGGCCTTCTGCGCGGCAGCCCCGCTACCCCGGCTCTACATCGTCGCGGTTGTGTCTGCCCATGCGGTATCCGGCGCAGAGGCGTCGGCGGGCAGGTTTGCCAGCTCACGCACGTAGTTGTAGAGCGCCGTCACGTCTTGATCCGTCAGGCGCGAGAAAGCCACCCAGGGCATTTGCTCCGGGCTGAGCTGCCGTCCGTCGGGTATGACGCCTTCCCGCACCGCCTGTGCAAACTGCGCCTGCGTCCACTGCGCCGCCGGGCGCAGCGAGGGCACAGGGATGCCGCCCGGGTCCGGGTTGGGGCCGCCCGTCAGGTCTGGCCCGTGACAGTGCTGGCACGTGATGGAGGCCAGATAGGCCCCGTACGCCGCATTGGGGCCCGCCGCAGGGGCCGTGGAAATGCTGATAGGCTCGCGCACGAGTTCGGGCTTGAGGGCCCCGGCAGCGACAAGTGCTCGCCCCAGCGGCTTGAACGTGACCCCGGGGTGTTCGCCATCCACCGCCGGCAGGCGGTCGAGGTAGGCGGCGAGAGCGGCCATGTCTTCGTCGGAAAGATGCCGGTAGGCGCTGGCAGGCATGATAAAGAGCGCGCGCCCGTCGTGACCGATACCGTTGCGGACAGCCCGCGACCAGTCGGCACCGGTGTAGCGCCCTCCCAGGCCACCCTCTCCCGGCGTGAGGTTAGGGGCGTGAACGCTGAAGGGCGGTGCGTCACCCATCAGCTTTCCGCCCAGGTTTTCCCCATGGCAATCGTGGCAGCCGAGCATGTAGCTCAGGTACTCGCCGCGCGCGTGTGCCTCGGTGGAGGCCTGCGCGACAAAGCTGGCGTCGGGGACAGTGTAGCGTTTGCCCAGCTTGTTTGCAGAGACCGCGTAGAGCGCGGCGGCTGCAACAACAATCACTACAAGCAGCACACCGATGATTTTGATGAGGAGTCGCATAGTAGGAGGGAGGTGAGATACTCCCGCACAGTAGCAACCCCGTCACACAAAAGCAATCCACCCCTCGGCACCCCCGCAGCGGCCCGCCCCTACAGGTCGAGCTTTTCGTTCTCCAATCCTTCGCCTTTGTACCGGGTGCCCGTGGCCAGTGCCTTGGCAAAACCGAAAAGCTGCACCAGCTTGCCGGCGGGTTCGTCCCAGTACTCAGCGGCATCTGCCTCCACGCACAAAAGGGTGATGTTGGGGTCTTCGAGGCCATCCGGCCACCACACCTTGAGCCAGGGATTCCAGTATTCCTCCATTTTGGCGCGGCTATCCGAAGTAGAAGCGCGCCCCGTGATGGAGACGTAGGTTTCGCCATCGTCTCCGGCGTAGCTCAAGCCCACGTGTGGGTTTTTATCCAGCTCGTCGAGCTTGTGGGAGCGCTTGTCTGTGAAGAACCACAGCTTCCCATCGGTCGGCTTGTCCTGCGTGGCCATGGGGCGCGCGCGCAGGCCGCCCACCTCTTCATCCCACGTCGTCATCATGCAGGTGCGGACGTCTTTGATGAGCGCGTTGAGTTTGTCGAGCGCTTTCTGGTCTGGGGTAGGCATATGCGGGGTGTCGGGTTTAGACAGACGTAGCCACCTGCGGGTGATCCGTCCGTTCCGGTAGGAGCTTGACCGTTGGGTAACACAAAAGGCCGGGCCTCCTGCGGAAAGCCCGGCCTCTATGTAAACGTCGCGCTTTTGCTCAGCGCACGACGGTGAGGGTCTGACTCTGCACGCCCGCCTGCGTTTGAAGCCGATACACGTACACGCCCGCCGCCAGCCCCTCGGCGCTAAAGCCGACCAGTCTGGTGCCGGCAGCCACGAACTCGTCCACGAGCACGGCCACCTGGCGGCCCATCAGGTCGTACACGG
>CBDUBO010000158.1:0-5871 GCA_965365405.1 uncultured Rhodothermales bacterium
GCGCCCACGGCCGTGGCGCTGTTGCCGCCCGGCAGCACCTCCTGATCGGGCTGCACGACGCCCACCGGCGTCGGCGCCGCCGGGTTGCCGATGGCCCCGCCAACCACGGCGGCAATGGCCCCGATGGCCTGCTGAGCGGCCTGCGCCTGGCTAGAACCCGCCGCCACGAACTGCCCGACGAGGTTGTTGAACAGACCCGCGAAGTCCGCCTCGATGGGGTTCTGCGGGCCCGTCGTCTGGATGCGCTGCACGAGCGCGCCGAACGTGGCTCCTACGTCCGCGCCAAGGCCGGCTCCGTCGAGGTAGAGGAACGGCGTCTCGACGAGAAGCGGGCCGACGAAGTTTTTCTTCTGCGTGTAGTAGCCATCCACGGCCACGAGCAGTTTCTCGAAAATCAGGCCTTTGTAGCCCAGTTCAATCGTCTGCGTCGTCGTCTGCTTGAGCGGCTTGATGTCCACCGGGTTGCCGTCCGGGCGGTTCGTGTCGATGCGGCCCGTGGACGGGTTGACGTAGGCGAGGTAGCCCGCATCCGTGGTGGGGTTGAGGCCGATGAGGGCCAGCAGGCGCGCCCCGGCCTGCGCCCCGCCCCCCTGCGCGTCGAGGGTGTAGCCAAGCAGCTGGGCAAGCGCGCCACGCTGCTGCGCGTTGAGGCTGGCCGTGAGCGCGTTGAGCGCGCCGGGCGTCGTCAGCGCGCCGTTGACGCCGGCGGCGTAGGCGGGCAGGATGGGATACGCGCCCGTGGTGCCAGTGCCGCCAAAGAGCGGCGGGACGGGCAGCAGAATCGTCACGCCGTCTGTGTCGCGGAAGCGGTTGAAGGTGAAGCCGTCACGCACGCCGCGTGCCTGGAAGATGAGTTCGTACGGCCCGCTAATCGGCCGCCGTGCGCCGGCGATGTCGAGAAAGAGCGAGTTGGTGCCGGGCGAGGAGAAGGCGCGGTTGTAGGTGGCGCGGAAGGTGTGGCCGCCCGCAGGCTTGAACACGAGCGCCGCGCGCGGCGAAAGCTGGAAATCCTCGACGACGTTGTTGTAGTCGCCGCGCAGCGCGAGCGTGAGCGAGAGCTTGTCGCTGAGCGTGGACGTGCTCTGGGCGTACGCGCCCGCCTGCGTGATGCTGTCGTCGTCCTCGTTGCGGCCCAGAATGGTGCCCTCGGTGTCGGGCCGCGTCAGGCGAGCGTCCGCGCCCACGATGAGGCCGTGCCTGCTGGACAGCCGCCAGTCGTACTGCGCCTGTCCCACGTACTGCATCCCGTTGTCCACGACGGACATGCCCGTGCCGTACACATACGAATCGCCCGCGCTGTTCTTGTTGATGTAGAACTGCGAGAAGAAGTTACCCGCCTGCAAACGAAGCTGTCCGTACGAGTAGCCGAAGTCCTTGGCCTGGAGCGTGCCAATGCCGGAGAGGACGGTGCCGCTGAACGTCGAGTGGCCGCCGTTGAGCGAGAGCGTCACGCCCGGACGCAGGCGGTACTGCACGAGCCCGTTGACGTTGAGCTTCTGGTAGTCGTTGTCGCGCAGCAGCTTGCCGGTATCGTCCACGTCCTGGAAATCGGGCGCGTCGGCAGGATTCGCGTACCTGAAATCACCGGCCAACTGAACCGCGTCGAGGCTGTCGGCGGGGTCGAGCTGGAAATCGTCAGCGCGCGTGTACTGAGCCGTGATCTTGTAGCCGATTTTGTCGGCCACGACGCCCGCGTGCCGCCCCTCGAAGCCGAAGAGGGACTGCTGACCGCCGGCTACGCTGAAGGCCGTGCCGGGGTTGGTGAACGGGTCTTGGGTAAAGAAGTGGACGACGCCCGCGTCCACGCCTGCTCCGTAGAGCGCCGAGCCCGGCCCGCGCACCAGTTCGATGCGGTCGAGGTCGAGGCCCATGTTGGGCATGATCGAATAGATGTTGACGCCAAGGCTGGGCACGGCGGCCTGCCGGTAGTCCACGAGCACGTAGGTCGCCCCCGAAAAGGCGTTGTTGAAGCCGCGAAGGACGACCTCCTGCCGGTCCACGCCTGTCTGCGCCACGTCCACGCTGGCCTCGTTGCGGATGGCGCCGACGGAAGAAGGCGTGACGGCCTGCCGGATTTCCTGCGTGCCCAGCACGGAGACGGACGCGGGCGCGTCGAGCACCTGCTCCTGCTGCCGCGAGGCAGACACGACTACGTCGTTGAGGTCGAACCCGCCTGCACGCAGCGCCACGTCGAGTTGGCGCGTTTCACCCGCGGCGAGGGTGAGCGTCGTGGTAAAATCCTGGTAGCCGATATATTTCACCTGGACGATGTACGTGCCCGGCGCGAGCCGCTCGATGCGGTAGTTGCCGTCCATGTCGGTGGCCGCGCCCACGCCGCTGTCGAGCGTGCCCTGCACGGACACGACGACGTTGGCAGAGGGCAGGCTCAGGCCGTCGCGGGCGTCGGTGACGCGGCCGGTGAGTATGGCCCGCTGGGCCAGGGCAGGGGAGGCCGCCAGCAGCACGAGCGCGAGCACGGACAGGCACAGGCGGAGAACGCGAGGAAGAACCGAAAACATGGGGTTCTGTGTTTGATGCAGCGGGAGGGAGTACCAGGTCAGGCAAAGCGCTTCCGCGCGCCCGTGACCGGCGTTTGTGGCGTTTCGGCGAAGATACGCACTTGCACCCCGGCATACGTGCCGGGGGACGAAGCAGGCCCTACTGGCAGCGTCAGCCCTCGGCTTTCTTGAGGGGCCGGTAAAGCGTCGCCACGCGCCCCATTACCTGCACCACGGCCACCTCTTCCACCTGCTCGACCAGGGCGTAGGCGGCCTCGCGCGCCGTGAGCGGGGCCATCTCCAGCACCTTCACCTTGACCAGGTCGCGGGTGTTGAACGCCTGCCGGAGCGAGCGGAACGTGGCCTCTGTCAGCCCTTCCTTGCCGATCTGCACGACGGGCTTGAGGCTGTTGGCGCGGCTGCGCAGTTCGGCGCGCTGGCGGGTGGAAAGAGACATGGTCGATTTCGGATTTGCGATATCAGATTGCGGAAGGAAGGGTTCAACTCCGAAATCCACAATCAGGTGAGTCCCACGCGCCTGAAAATCGCGTCCACGTGGCGGAGGTGGTAGGCCGGGTCGAAGAGCGCCTCGATCTCGTCCGCGCCCAGGTGGCTGCGGATGGCGCTGTCGGCGAGGACGAGGTTTTTGAACGCGGTTTTCTCGGCCCACGCCTGCATGGCGCGCGGCTGCACCAGGTCGTAGGCCGTCTCACGGGCCAGTCCCTTCTCGACGAGGGCGAGCAGGACGCGCTGGCTGTTGTAGAGCCCGAACGTCCTGTCCATGTTCTCCCGCATGGTTTCGGGATAGACGACGAGCGTGTCCACGATGCCGGCGAAGCGATGGAGGGTGTAGTGCAGAAGCGTCGTGGCGTCGGGCAGGGCCACCCGCTCGACGGACGAGTGTGAGATGTCGCGCTCGTGCCAGAGGGCCACGTTTTCGTAGGCGCTCACCAGGTAGCCGCGCAAGAGGCGCGCCGCGCCCGTCACGTTCTCGCTTCCGATGGGGTTACGCTTGTGCGGCATCGCGCTCGAACCCTTCTGCCCCTTCCCGAAGGCTTCCTCGACCTCACGCACCTCGGAGCGCTGCAAGTGGCGCACCTCGACGGCCATCTTTTCGAGCGTCGCGCCGACGAGCGCGAGCACGGCCATGTAGTGCGCGTGGCGGTCGCGCTGGAGCGTCTGCGTGGAGATGGGCGCGGCTTCGAGGCCGAGATACTCGCACGTGAGCGCCTCCACTTCGGGCGGCGTGTGCGCGAACGTGCCCACGGCCCCGCTGATCTTGCCCACGCGCACACCCTCGGCGGCAGCGTCGAAGCGGTCGAGGTTGCGCTGCATTTCGGCGTGGTAGAGCGCGAGCACGAGCCCGAACGTCGTGGGCTCGGCATGGACGCCGTGCGTGCGCCCCATCATGAGCGTCGTTTTGTGCTCTTTTGCGCGGCGGGCCAGCACGTCCATGAGCCGCACCATCTGCTCGCGGATGAGCCTATTGGCCTTTACCAGGCGCAGGCTCCACGCGGTATCGACCACGTCGGACGACGTGAGGCCGTAGTGGACCCACTTGCGCTCCTCGCCCAGGCTTTCGGATACGGCGCGGGTGAAGGCCACCACATCGTGGCGCGTGTCCTGCTCGATCTCGTGGATGCGCGGGATGCTAAAGCAGGCGTCGCGGTAGAGCTTTTCGACGTCTTCCTTCGGGATTACACCGACTTCGCTCCAGGCACGGCAAGCGGCCAACTCTACGTCCAGCCACGCCTGAAACTGCGCTTCATCGCTCCAGAGCGCCGCCATCTCCGGGCGCGTGTATCGGCTGATCATCGGGCGTAGCAATGGGTGAGACGCGCCAAGATAGGCGGGCCTGATGCGCCACAAGGTGGAGGCTCGGGGGATTTGGCCGCTCGTATCTTGCGCCAATCCATTCCGACATTTTCTCAGTTCGTGATTCCTATTGTCTCTGCGCCCGGTGCCAATGCCGATGTGCGCCACCCGGAAGCCTATACCACGACGGCCAGCCCGTCTGCCGTCAAAGCCCGCCCACCTTTCCGCCCCGACATCGAGGGGCTCCGTGGCATCGCCGTGCTGCTGGTCGTGCTCTACCACGCTGCCGTGCCAGGCTTCACGGGTGGCTACGTCGGCGTAGACGTGTTTTTTGTGCTGTCGGGCTACCTCATCACGTGGCTGCTCGTGCGCGAGGTCGAGAAGAGTGGGCGCGTGGATCTGCCGAGTTTCTACGCCCGTCGTGTACGGCGTCTCCTACCCGCGATGGGCGTGCTGCTGCTGGCCATCATGAGCTTCGCACTGCTGGCTTACTCTCCCCAGGAGCAGGAACTCATCGCGGCCACGGCCTTCTCGACGGCCACGTACCTGTCCAACGTCTTTTTTGCCTTCAACGCGACCGACTACCTGGCGGGCGCCGCCGAAGCCAACCCGCTGTTGCACACGTGGTCGCTGGCGGTAGAGGAGCAGTTTTACTTCTTCTGGCCCCTTCTCGTCGTGGGCGTCCTGACAGCACTGGGCCGCCGCCCGGCCAGTCGGCGCCGCCTGCTGTGGGGCATGGGCGCGGTAAGCCTCGCGTCGTTCGGCCTCACGCTCTACCTGCAGCAAACCCTGAACGGCCACTGGGCCTTCTTTTCGAGTCCGACGCGGGCGTGGGAGTTCGCCATCGGCGGCCTGGGCGTGCTACTTCCCTTGCGAGAACCACGCCGCTTACGCGTGATAGGGGGGGGCATTGGGCTGGCAGCGCTGCTGGCCGCCGGGATGCTCTACACCTCACGGACGCCCTTCCCTGGCTGGGCCGCCCTGCTGCCCGCGCTGGGCACCGTGCTCGCGCTCAGAGCGTGCGCCCGGCCCGATGGCACCGCGCTCACCACGACACCGCTGGCGCGCATCCTGAGTATCCGGCCCTTGCAGGAACTGGGTCGCCTCTCGTACTCGTGGTACCTGTGGCACTGGCCCGTGCTCGTGTTTGCCGCCGGGCTGGAGTTCACCGACATCCACCGGCTATCACCGGGCTACCGGGCGGCCCTCGTGCTGCTCTCGCTCGTGCTGGCCGAGGGTTCGTACCGGTTCGTCGAGAACCCGGTGCGGCACCAGAAGTGGCTGGCCGCGCTGCCGCGCCGAGGGCTGGCACTGGGCCTGACCATGACGCTGCTGAGCGCGGGCGTCTTTTTCGGGTGGAAAGAGGCGGCACAGGGACGCATGGCGTCCCCGTCACATTCCCTGTACGCTCAGGCCAGCACGGATCGCGTGGACGGCTGCATTGCGACAATGCTAAGTGAAAACCTGAACGAATGTGTACATGGAGATTCGACCTCTACCACAACCATTGTGCTGTTCGGAGACAGCCATGCACACCACTGGCTCTCCGCCGCTGCTG
>CBDUBO010000159.1:0-5858 GCA_965365405.1 uncultured Rhodothermales bacterium
CGAGGTCGGGCGTGTCCGGCTGCACGAACGGCCCTGCGCCCGCATCGGGCGGTTCAGGGGTGCGCGGCGCGAACAGGTCGCAGCCGGCATTGGCGAGCAGGACGAGCAGGCAGAAAAACCGCAGCATCCAGGCAAGGTAACGCGTTGCAGGGGAGGGGGAAACGGCGTAGCGCCCAGAGCTGCCCGGCCTTGCTGTGCAGGCGCTGCAACCGCCAGCGCAGGGACTCCAGAGCGGCTCGCGCCATGCCTGCGGACGCGCTGTGCTTGGCCTGGATGCCGGCCCGCTTACGGACGGGGCAGGTAGATGGTGAAGCGGCTGCCCTGCCCCGGCGCGCTCTCGACCGCGATGCGTCCTTCCAGAATCTCTACGCTGCGGCGGGCCAGGGCGAGACCGACGCCGCACCCCTCGTACTGGCGGTCGTTATCGTCGTGCTCCTGGGCGAACGGCTCGAACGCACGCGGCAGAAAAGCTTCCCCGATGCCGATGCCCGTGTCGGCGACGGCAATGCAAACGTCCGCTTGCCGCACCTCGACCGAGAGCGTGATGCTGCCCGTGGACGTAAAGCGCAGCGCGTTGTCGAGCAGACGGTCGAGGGTCTGGCCCAGCACGTGGGCGTCTGTCCGGGCGGGGCAGGCGTCTCTGGGAAGCTGGAGGTGAAAGGCCAGCCCCTGCTGCCGGGCCGCCGGCATGTGGCGCATGGCTGCCCCGCGCGCGATGGCGCGCAGGTCGGACGGGCGCAGCACCAGGCCTTCGGTGTCGTGTTCGAGACGCGACAGGTCGAGCATTCCCTGGACGGTGTTCAGCAGCCGCTCGCCGCTCTGGACGATCATGTCCACGAACTCGCGCTGCTCGGGCTGGATTTCGAGTTGCAGCACCTGCGCGCAGCCCAGGATGCCCGCCAGCGGCGTGCGGAATTCGTGGCTCATGTTGCGCAGGAACGCGTCTTTGAGGCGCGCCATCGCCTCGGCGCGGTCGCGCGCTTCGATGAGGCCCAGCTCGTAGCGCTTGCGCACCGCAATGTCGCGCCCGACGGCGACGAACAGGTCTTCCTCCTCCGAAGCCACGTGCGAGATACTCACCTCCAGTTCCACCAGGTGCCCGTCGCGGTGGCGGTGCTGCCGCTCGCCCAGCACCATGTGCCGCAACTGCCGCGCCTCGGCGGCGAGAGTGCGAAGCTCATCTTCCTGCTTTACCGCCACGTCGAAGATGGTTCGAGCGCGGAGTTCGTCAAGGGTGTACCCTACGAGGTCGAGATAGGCGTGGTTGGCATCCACGAACGCGCCCGACGTGCCGTGCACGATGTAAACGGCGTCGTGGGCCTGCCGGAAGATGCTGCGGTAGCGGGCCTCGCTCTGTGCCAGCGAGCGCCGCGCCTGGGCCCGCTGCGCCACCTGTGCCACGGACAGGCTGGCGACGCGCGCGAGTGACAGCGCGGACTCGGCCACGCCGGGAGTTGTCGCGTAGAACTCCAGCACCCCCAGTGCCTGCCCGTCTGCAGAAATGAGAGGAACCGTGATGGCGCGCACCAGGCCCGCGCCGTGTGCAACGGACAGGCGTGGCACGGCAGCGGTTTCTGTGACGACGGGCTCGCGGCGTTCGAGGCAGTCGCGGAGGGGACAGGGTGGCTGCGCCTCCTCGCCATTGAGGCTCGGGTCGAGTGCTGCTACGGCCCGGAGCAGGGCGTAGCCTTCATTCATGCCGTGCCAGTGGCCCGTCGGGCGCAGCGTGCCCTCGCTGCTGAACGTCCAGGCGTGGCCCAGCGGCCAATCGGCATAGTGGCACAGCTTTTCGAGCACGGCGGGCAAGAAGCCTTCGAGGCTGTCGGCAGCACCGGCTTCGACGGTGAGCGCGTGGATGACTTCCAGCCGCTGCTGCTGTTCATAGAGGCGGCGCATCCCCGACTCGGCGATGGCTTCGGCTTCCTTGCACGCTTCGCGTTCGCGCGCCAGACGGCGTTCGAGGCGTGCCACCTGCGCCTCCAGCGCGGCCACGCGCTCCGTGGCGTCGAAGGTAGGGAAGTGAGCCGCTGCGGCGTGCGTCATGCCAGCGGCTGGAAGCGCAGCGCCAGCACGCAGGCGTCAGCGCCGCTGTGCATACAGCGTTCGTGCCCGATCTCGACCTGCTCGCCGTAGTGCCGGGCCGACCCTTCGATAAGTCCCTCGGCAAAAGCGCACATCTTACGGGCCGACCGGTAGGTCATGCGCAGCACGTCGGGGTCGGAGGTGTCGAAGTCGAAGTCGGGGGCTTCGGCTTCGGGGTAGAGCTTGCGCACCTCGGGGTGGATGACGGTGTTGAGCGTCAGCAGAAACGTGCGCGTGCAGGTGTGAGGGGCGAAAAAGTCCGGGTGCTGCGCGGCCATCATGGGTACCACGGAGGCACCGATCCAGCGCACCACGTGGGGCGGCGGAACGCCCAGCTTCTGCGATGCGGCCCCCACGATGCGGAAAAGCTCGGCGTCGGGGTAGTTGCCCAGCGACGTGTACGAGCCGTGCGCGCCGGCCACGTCCAACAGGTCGTCCCAGGTGTCTTCGCCGTGCGCGTCGCTCACCGCCTGGCCGGCGAGGCGGAATATGATGCCTTTCATGTAGCCGAAATAGCGGGGGGATGGACCGTGAGCCTGCCGGAGCAACAGCGCTGCCGCGCGTCAACGGGTTACGGTCTTTATCGGCACGGGATAGCGCGCCATAAGCCGCGCCGTGCGGCATCGTGGCGCGGTGTGCAGCACGCGGGCAGGGGCCTCCCGGAATGTGGCTGACCAGGGGGCGCATCGCTGGATAAATGATTCCAACAGGCCCGGCATCAGGAGCGCCCTTGTATTGTCTTATTCAGGATTGTACTCTACGCCTACAATTCGTAGGGCACCATGCAAACAAAGGTATTCGAATCCGGTGCTGGAACGCTGTGGTGGCGAAAAGAGGGCTTCTGGCACTACAGAATGACGGCGCATTATGAGATGAGCGGCAATGAGCTCTGCGCCTACTTCGACGCCATTGCCCGGCACAGCGGCAACAGAAAGGCACCCCTGCTGATCGACCGGACCAACCCGTATTCGCCCAGCTTTAGCGTCTGGGAGACGTTCAGGGAGCGGGCCCCGTTCAGCATCTCGGCCATCGCGTACTATGCCCCTACGCCGGGGGCTGTAATGGCGTCGCAGTTCGTCCGAGACATCCTGTTCAAGGACTGGGACCCTGTCGCCATCTTCCGAACAGAGGAGGAAGCGGTGGCGTGGTTGCAGCAATACGTTGAGGAAACGGCAGCAGAGGCGTAGCGTCCCATTACCGTTTCTCCGCAACGAGCACGAGCCGAGGCGACGCGTCGGAGTGGGGGGCACCCGTGTAGTCGCCAAAGGCGTGGGTGACGCGCAGGCCGCAACCGGCGTAAAGCGTTTCGAGGTCGGCGCGCGTGAGCAGGCGCACGGACTCGCTGAACGTGTGCGTGGCGCCGTCGGCACGGGTGAGGGTGATGGCTTTGTTTACCCGCCCCGCGCCTATCCAGCGGCGCTCCTCAATGTGGAGGCCCTCCAACTCGCGCGTCGAGTGGGGCACGAGGTGGGCTTCGACGTACGGGACGTTGAGGAAGTCCTGCACGAAAAAGCCGCCAGGGCGGATCGCCGCGGCCATCGCCGCGAGGGCGCGGGCGTGGTCGGCTTCGTCTTCGAAATAGCCGAAGGCGGTGAAGAGGTTGACGACAGCGTCGGCGCAGGCCTGGCAGTAGGGCTCGCGCATGTCCTGCTGCACGAGCGTCACGTCTACGCCGTTGCGGCGGGCAATGCGGCGCGCCTGCGCCAGCGCGCGCTCCGACAGGTCGGTGCCTACGACGCGGTAGCCACCCTTGGCCAGTTCGATGGCGTGCCGCCCGCGCCCGCAGGCCACGTCCACGAACAGCGCGCCGGCGGGCAGCGCCAGCGTCTGCGTGATGAGCGCCACCAGACGCCGCGCCTCCTGCCGGTCGCGGCGGGCGTACACCACGTCGTATGCCGCGTGGTCGAACCAGACGGCGTACCAGGGGCGCGGAGCAGAGGAAAGGATCATTCAGGTGTCGGGTGACGAGTGATGCGTGGCAGATGAGGAGAGACGAGTCCTTCCACACGCATCACCCAACCTTTCTCTCACGAAGCTTCTTCGGCCTGGAATGGCGCGAGGGCCTGCTCAACGGGGCGCGCCTCCGGGAAGTAACTGCGCACCTTCAGCAGCACCTCTTCGAGCAAGGCATCGGGGCACGACGCGCCAGCCGTCAGCACCACGTCGAGCGGGCGTTTTTCGGGCAGCCAGTCCTCGGTTTCGTGGACGGCCTTGGCGTGCCAGCTGAAGTGCCGGATGAGATGGGGCGAGAGGATTTCCTCCGCCGACGAGATGAAGTACGTCGGCATGACGGCCTCGCACATCTCGACGAGGTGGCTGGTGTTGGACGAGTTGTAGCCGCCTACGACGAGCGCCACGTCGCCCCCGCTTTCGATGAGGGCCTGCGTGGCCGTCTGGTTTTCGTTGGTGGCGTAGCAGAGCGTGTCGGACGTGTCGGCGAAGTGATGAGGGAGGGCGTCGGCGCCGTACTTCTCCAGCATCGCCGCGCGCAGTTCCTCGGCAATGGCCGCCGTCTCCGTCGCCAGCATCGTCGTCTGGTTGACGACGCCGATGCGCGCCAGGTCGCGGTCGGGGTCGAAGCCCTCCGAGAAGCGGTCGTGGAAGCGCTCGAAGAAGAAGGCGCGGTCGCGCCGGCCCAGGATCACGTCGGCCAGCAGGCGGGCTTCCTCGATGTCCCGCACGACGACGACGGGGGCCTCCTGCCGGGCGTGCGAAAACGTGGCGCGCGTCTCCTCGTGGAAGCGTTTGCCGTGGACGACGATGGAGTACTGCTGCCGCCCGATCTGGCTGCTCTTTTTCCACACCTTCTCGACGAACGGGCACGTCGTGTTCCACGCGAGCGGGTCCACACCGCGCTCGCGCAGCTTTTCCTGCACTTCGAGGGTGGCCCCGAAAGCGGGCACGATCACCACGTCGTCGGCGTGGAGTTCTTCGAAGGGGATGAGCTGCTCGCCCTGCGTGGTGCGCAGAAAGCGCGCGCCGCGCCGCACCAGGTCTTCGTTGACGTGCGGGTTGTGGATCATCTCCGACAACAGGAAGACGCGGCGGTCGGGGTTCTGGTCGAGGGCGCGGTAGGCGATGTCGATGGCGTTCTCGACGCCGTAGCAGAAGCCGAAGTGGCGGGCGATCTTGAAGCGCACGGGCCCGAAGTCCACGACCGAAGGCGACAGGTCGCGCTTGCGCGGGTCGAAGGCGCGCCGGGCGTTTTTGACCTGCGCGATGAGGTTGCTGCGGTAGAAAACGGGAACGTCGAACTGGCGCATGGACGCGGGGCGGGGTGCGCAGCGCCAACGCGGGGCCGGGGGGCGGGTTCAGCCGCCACACGGCCCAGGCCGTGTGGGCAGAGGGAATTGCGGAAGCAGCGGCGCGAGGCTCTGCGCCCTACGAGCCGGCAGTTTCGGGCTGCACCGGCATCGTGACGGTGAACACGCTGCCCGCGTCCACTTCGCTCTCCACCTCGATGGTGCCGCCCATGCGCTGCACCAGTTCTTTCGACAGGTGCAGGCCCAGGCCCGTGCCGCGCTGCGTGTGCCCGTACACCCGCGCCTCCTGCGTAAAACGCTCGAACAGGTAGGGCATGAAGTCGGGCGAGATGCCCGCGCCGGTGTCCTCGACGTGGAAGCAGAACGCCGGGCGGCCTTCCAGTTCGCCCCTGCTCACGACGATGCGGACGCCGCCCTGCGTGGTGAACTTGATGGCGTTGGAGGCGAGGTTGACGAGTACCTGCCGCAGCCGCGCGCTGTCGGTGACGAAGGTGTCGGCCTCGTCGCGCAGCT
>CBDUBO010000160.1:0-5838 GCA_965365405.1 uncultured Rhodothermales bacterium
CGAGGCCCACCTGGATGCCGTCGGTGCTCACCGAGTCGCTCTTCATGATGTTTCCCCAGCAGGAGGCGGCGCTGCGCGACCCCGCGTTTCTCGACCGCCTCGCCGAAGCGCACCTGCGCGGCATCGAGGCGTTTCTCCGGCGCCACGCGCGCCCTTGAAGCCGCCGGGGGCCATGCTGCCCACCCGTAGCGCGTGCGCGGCGGTTCAGGCGCTGCGCGGGCGCACCTCGATCTGGCCGGCGCGCACGCGCGTGTCGAAGGCGGGCTGCGCGTGAACGCTCGGGCCGTGGACGATAGAGCCGTCGCGGAGGTCGAAAACGGAATCGTGCCAGGGGCAGCGGACGGTGCAGCCGCCCGCGTCGCATTCGACCGAGCCCTCGTCGAGTGGGCCGCCGGCGTGGGCGCACGTGGCTGCGATGGCGTGGAGCGCCTCGCCGTCGTGGTAGAGCAGCACGGGCTCGTCGTCGTAAAAGGCACGCGTGGGCTGCCGCTCGGGCAGGTCGGACTGGGCGAGGACAGGCTTCCAGCCAGCCTTTTGGTCGAACGAGGGGCTGTGGTCGGTGCCCACCCTGTGCCGGTAGACGAGGTACCCGCCCAGCCACGCCGACGCGCCGCTGAGGGCGAGCGCGCCCAGCGAGAGGGCCACGCCGCGTTTGTGGCGCCCGCGCCGCCGCTCGCGCAGCGAGAGGGCGTAGAGCACGACGTTGATCTCGTTGAGCACCCCGTGAAGCGTGGCAGCCCCGGCGGCGGGCTTCGGGATGCCCGAAAAATCGGCGAGGCCCGCCAGCGCCGTCGGCACCGCAGCCGCTGTGCCGACGGCGGCGAGCGCGTCGCCCGCCCACCGCGCGTGCCGGTTGTTGCCCGCGAGTGCCGCAACGTCGAACGCCGCCCCGGCCGCCCACGCCCCGATGACCACGTCCGTGAGGACGACGTGGAGCGGGTGGCCCAGCCACGTACCGTGCAGCAGATCGGCGATTTTTCGTGCCGGTTTGCCGCCTTTGAGGATCGCTTCGTGGAGCGATTGTGAGAGCGCCTCGCCGCGTTTCTGGAGATCCGGGATCGTGTCGAGGGCCGTTTCTGCGCGCTTCTGAATGGACATGGTGAAGAGGGGCAGGGATGGATGAGCGGGGTTCGCGGCTTATACCCCGGTGGCAGCGTTTCGATCTGTCGCGGACGGCGCGCTTGCAGGCGGATGCGCGCGCAGCCGCGCGAGAAGGCGCGCGCTTCTAATTCCTCCCCTCCCCTCAACCGCGAAGCAGCAGGTTAGCGGCGGCCACGAGCAGGATACCGGCCGTGAGCCGACGCACCCACGCCTCCGGCAAGCGCCACGCGCCGACGCGGCTGCCGAGTTGACCTCCCGCTAAAACGGCCACGAACAGCAAGGCGTAGCTGCGAAGAAAGGCGGCCTCTTCGAATTGACTGGCCTGCCCTACCAGCCCAGCGGCGGAGTTTACGAGGATGAAGAGGCTGGCAACGGTGGCCACCTGCTTGGCCGTGCCCCACCTGAGCAGGTGCAGCACGGGGGCCAGGAAAATGCCGCCTCCGATGCCGATAACGCCGGAGAGTCCGCCCAGTGCCGCGCCCAGAACGGGACCGGCGAGCCAGAGCCGCCGGCCCTCCGGAGCGGCAGCGCGCTGGGGGCGCGACCACGCCTCGCGTGCCAGCAGCGCCGCCGCCGCCAGCACCAGCGCCACGGCCGTGATCGCCCCGATGCCCGGCACGTCGAGGCGGTAGCGCCCGCCCAGGTACGCCGCCGGAACCGACGTGACGAGAAAAGGCACGAGCAGTCGCGTCTCGAAATGCCCGGCCCGCACGAAGTGCCAGCTCCCCCCGCTGACCACGATGAGGTTGCAGACGAGGGCCACGGGGGCCACCTGCGCCAGCGGCACCGCCGCCAGCGTGAGCAGTGCCAGGTAAGCCGAACCGCCTCCAAACCCCACCGAGGCGTACACCACCGCCACGGCGAAAAAGAGGGCGGCCAGAAGCGCCACGTCAGTCGCCATGGGCAGATCGGGTCGCCTCGGCGTTGTGCGTCCAGGTGGTGGTGCCGTCGGCGTAGTGCTCGCGTTTCCAGATGGGCACGCGGCCCTTTACCTCGTCGATCACGTAGCGACAGGCGGCAAAGGCGGCATCACGGTGCGCGGCGGCCACGCCCACCCACACCGCCAGATCGCTGAGGGCGAGGTGACCCACGCGGTGCACCGCCGCCACGCGCAGCACGCCGAAGCGTTCGCGCGCCTCCGCAACGATGGCAGCGCCCTCCTTCTCGGCCAGCGCGGCGTAGGCCTCGTATTCGAGCGAGCGGACGGCCCGCCCGGCGTTGTGGTCGCGCACCCACCCTTCAAAGGCTACGAAGGCCCCGGCGGCGGGGTGCTCGAGCAGGCGTCGGCACGCGGCGGCGTCGATGGGCTCGGCGGTGATGCAGAACACGCTTCAGCCTCCCGCTACGGGCGCGATGAACACCACGCGGTCGCCGGGATCGAGCACGGCGTCCCAGCCTGTGAAGGCGTCGTTGACGGCTACGCGCAGCCACGCCGGATCGGGGGCGCACACGGCATCGAGGCCCAGCTCGGCAAACAGTTCGCGCGGCGTGGCCGCCCGCGTCGTGACCGTCTCAGCGGAGGTGCCACGTGCCTCGCGAAACAGGGCATAGTGTTCGAGGTGGATCGTCTTGTCCATAGGCTCAGGCGGGACGGGAGGCATCGTGCAGGGCCGCGCGGGCCGCCCTGTACTCGTCGGGCGTGTTGACGTTCTCCAGCGCCCGCGCGTCGGGCAGGTCGAGCAGGTGGGGGCGCGACTCCATGAGCACCTTGCGCGGGCAGGCCATGCCCATCCCGGCGGCTTGCAGCAGGCGCTGCCGCGCGCGGGGCTCCCAGACGGCGCACAAGGGTTCGGGGAGCCCGTCGCGGCTGCTCGTGAACGCCGTCGCCATCTTCAGCGGGTCGCGCCCGGCCACGAGCGCCTCCAGCGTCTGCTCATCGAGAAACGGCAGGTCGCACGCCACGACGAGCCACGCGGCTTCCGGGTGGGTCTCCATCGCCGACAGGATGCCCGCAGCCGGCCCCCAGGGCGGAAACCGATCTTCGATTCGGGGCGAGCCGGGCAGCGCCTCGCCCTGCTGCTCGGCCCGCACGGACAGAAACGTCTGCCTGCACACGCCTTCGAGCAGCCGCGCCGCCCGCGCCGCCTGTGGCTCTCCCACGTAGTCGAGCGCCCATTTGGGCCGGCCCATGCGGCGGCTCTGCCCGCCCGCGAGCACAAGCCCGTAGAGCGGCGCGTCGGCCAGCGCGTGCACGTGCGCCTCGACGAACGCCGCGATGCCATCCACATCGTCGCGCCCGAAAAAGGGTACGCCCAGCCCGCCGGGCGCCTCGCCCGGACCCACAACGGCGCGGACGTTGGAGAAGCGCCCCTCGGCGTGTTCGCGCAACGCGCGGCCTTCGGCGTCGAGCACGAGTAGCTTGGGCAGGTCAGAGTGCTTGAAGCCTTCGGCCATCACGAAGTCGGCGTCCACGAAGGCGTACGCCTTCTCGAAGCGCCCGTACGGCAACAGGCTGATGCGGGCGTGGTGGCGCGGGTCGTTGATCATCACGGCTGATGCGCCCGCTTCCATGGCCCGGTGAGTGTCCTTGCCGGGCGTGTCCATCTCGAAGCGGTGCGCGTCGTGCTTGACGTAGCCGACGGCATAGCGCCCCGCCCAGTGCGCCAGCAGCTTGCAGGCGAGCGTCGTTTTGCCCGCGCCTGAATAGCCACACAGGGCCATCTCGAACGGGTGATAGGTGAAACGGCGCGGCACGCGGCAGCTACCCGGAGCCTCTTTACCGGCTGAAATCACGCTTGCCTCCGGTTTTGGCGAGCAGCTTCGTCTCGGCAATCACGATGTCGTGCGAGACGCCTTTGCACATGTCGTAGAGGGCGAGGGCCGCGCCGTACGCACCCGCGAGCGCTTCCATCTCGACGCCCGTGCGCCCATGCGTGGCCGTTTCGCACTCGATCACGACGCGCCCGGCCTTTTCGTCCATCTCGATGCGGAAGGTGCACTTTTCGAGCGGTAGCGGGTGGCACAGCGGCAAGAGGTCGCTCGTCTTTTTGGCGGCGATGGTGCCGGTGAGAATGGCGGTGTGAAAAACGGGCCCCTTCTTGCTGTGGATCTCGCCGTCGCGGAAAAGCGCGCACACGTCGGGCGGCAGCAGCACAATGGCCTGCGCCCGCGCCGTGCGCGCCGTGGGCGTTTTGGCGCTTACGTCCACCATCGCCGGGCGGCTGTGTTCGTCCAGGTGACTCAGCATCGTCAGCCTCCGATTTCGTGCATGGGCTGCGCGATTTCGGGCAGCCGGTGGTAGGGTTTGAGGGCCATTACGCGGGCGAGCACGTCGGGATAGTCTTCGGGGGGCACGCCCCGCAGGCTCTCGCCCTTTTCGGACATCAGGCACGCCCGCAACTCGCCCCGCGCCGACAGGCGCAGGCGCGAGCACGTGGCACAGAAGGGCTGACTCTCGGAGGCGATGAAGCCTACCTCGCCCCCTTCGTCGGTCGTGAACGAGAACGCCGTCGCATCCCGCTCCGCCCGCGTGGGCGTGAGCGTGAAGTGCCGGCGCAGCGTTTCGATGGCTTCGGCGGCGGAGACGAACAGGGCATCGTGGCGGTCGCGCTGCGGACCGATCTTCATGTATTCGAGAAAGCGCACCGGGATGCCGTGCCGTGCCGAGAACCGGGCAAAATCCACCACCTCGTCGTCGTTGGCCCCGCGCACCAGCACCACGTTCACCTTGACGGGGAAACCGGCCCTTTTCGCCGCCAGAATGGCCTGCCGCACACGCTCGAAAAAGGGCGTCCGGGTGATCGCCTCGAAGCGGTCGGGCCGGAGGCTGTCCAGGCTCACGTTGACGTGGCGGCAACCGATCTCGTCCAGAAAGGGCAGGTGCTCTTCAAGGCGGTGGCCGTTGGTGGTGAGGCCGAGCTTTTCGAGCGGGAGCGCGGCAACGCCGCGCGCGATCTCGCGGAACTCGCGCCGCGAAAAGGGCTCACCCCCCGTCAGCCGTACCTGCCGCACGCCGGCAGCCACGAGGGCCGCGCACATCGCCACGAGATCGGCGGGCGGCACGAGCGTGGCCGAAGGCTGGAAGCGCACGTCGGCGGGCATGCAGTACGTGCACCGGAAGTTGCACACGTCGGTGAGTTGGACGCGCAGCTTGCGAATCCAGCGTCCGTGCGGGTCGGTGAGGACCGGCAGCGGACCATTGAGGACGGGTAGCAACTCCATACGGCTCAGGACGGGCTCCACGAAAACACGGGTACGGGGCCGGGCGCGGTTAGCTCCGGCGCGACCTCGGCAAAGCCGCTGCTCGCCCCGAGTGACAGGAAATCCCCCGATCCGCCCGTCGGCACGGGCCGGGCTTCGATGCCCACGCGCTGCACGGGCACGAAGTGGGTGAAATCGTTTTTGCGCAGGGGCAGCGCCGTGAGCACGGCCTGCGGCACGGGTAGGGGCGCGCGGCCAGCGCAGGCGTCCAGAAAAGGCAGCACGTAGCGGTAGAGGCACACGAGCGCCGAGACGGGATTGCCCGGCAGCCCGAACACGGCCTGGCCGGAAGTGGAGACGCCAAACCACAGGGGCTTGCCCGGCTTCTGCCGGATTTTGTGGAAGACCTCGGCCACGCCGAGCGCTTTCAGCACAGCAGGCACCAGGTCGAAGCGCCCCGCCGAAACGCCGCCCGACAGCACGAGCACCTCTGAGGCGGCGAGGGCCTTTTCGAGCGCCGCCGCGAGCGCGTCGTGCCGGTCGGGCACGTGGACGGGCATCACCCCGCCCCAGCCGGGGAGCGCGAGCGCGGCAGCG
>CBDUBO010000161.1:0-5836 GCA_965365405.1 uncultured Rhodothermales bacterium
CATCGCCCGCGCCGCGGCGCAGGGGTGGGACTGGCTCTGGGTGATGGATGACGACGTGGCTCCGTACCCCGACGCCCTCGAACGCCTGCTGGCCCACGCCGCGCCAGGGGTGGCGGCACTCGGTTCGCTCAAGGTGGGCGCGAGTGGTGCCGTACAAGCCCTCCACCTGGCGCATTACTCGGTCCGGTGGGCGCGCAAACGGGGGCTCGACGCCCAGCCCGGCGACCCACCGCAGGACGTTTCCTTTCTCTCTTTCGTCGGCCTGCTGGTGCCGGGGCACGTGGCGCGGCTGGAAACGCCCCCCGCCGACTTCTTTATAGATCAGGACGACACCGCGTACAGCCTGCAACTGGCCCGCCACGGTAGGCTCGTGGCCGTCCCTGAAAGCGTAATCGTGCACTACAACGAACAGGCCAGCCAGACGCGCCGCGTGCTGGGCCGCACCGTCGTGGTAGGTGGGTCGTGGCGCGTTTACTACGCCGTGCGCAACCCGCTGCTCATCGCGCGGCGGCATGGCACGCACTTGGACCGGCTGTGCTGCGCACTCGCGGGCGGCGTACGGCTGCTGGGCAGGCTGGGCGCGGCCCTGGTGCACCATGGCGGCGACCTGCGGCGGTGGCGGCTGGCCGCGCGAGGCTATGCCGACGGCCTGCGCGGCCGCAGCGGGGCCGTCGTGCAACCCCGTGATTACCGGTAGCGAAGCGCGCCGCTACTGAAGCTGCGGGGTGCGCGCCACGATCTGCTCGAAAATCTCCAGGTAGCGCGCAGCCTGCAACTGACGGTCGAACATCGGGCGGAGTTCGGGGCGTTCGGGCAGCAGGCGCGCCCGTGCGCCAGCCTCGGCCAGCATCTCAGGATGGTCGAGCAGGCGGGCAACCGTCTGCGTGTAGGCCGCAGCGTCGGCGGAGGAGGCGTACCAGCCGCACCCGTGCGTCTCGACGAAGGTGCGCATCCAGCCTTCGTTGGTGACGAGGACGGGCGTGCCGCAGGCCAGGCTGTCGTAGAATTTCGAGGGCGAGTTGGTGCCCAGCACGGGCAGCGGGAGAAAGGAGACGAGCGAAAGCTCGGCCAGGCGAAACCACGGGAAGATGGCGTGGTGCGGTTGCGGCGGAACGAGGCGGACGTTGGGAAGCGTCTGCGCCGCCTGGGCCACCCGTTCCCGGTAAAAGCCGTCGCCCATGAACACGAAAGCGTGGTCGTCGCGGTGGGCGAGGGTGCGCGCGGTTTCCAGCATGAGCGGGATCGCATTGGCCCGCCCAAAGGCCCCCGCGTAGAGGAGGACGCGCTTGCCGCCCAGGCCGTGCGCGGTCCGCAGGCTGTCCAGCGCGGCGGTTTCCGACTGGGCGACGAGGTCGAGGTCGGTGCCGTTGTGGATGAGGGAATGCTTCTCCTGCGGCACGAAGCGGGAGACGTGCGCCTGCATACCGGGTGAAAAAGCCACGGTGTGGGCCGCCGAGTGGTACAGGCGCTGCTCGACGAGGCGTAGCGGGCTGTGCAGCAGGCGCGGCAGCGCACCCATCTGGATGGGAAACTCCGGCCACAAGTCTTGAATCTCGAACACCCAGGGCACCTTCTGCCTGCGTGCTGCCCGCGCCGCCACCACGCCCACCGACAGGGGCACCGAAGAGCCGACGATCACGTCCGGTGCCGGGATTTTCCGCAGGGCCGCCCGGGCGCGCAGCGCGAACTGTGCAAACGACAGCAGCCGCCGCGGCGTGCCCATGTGGTTGGCGTAGGGAGCACTGATCTCGATCAGCCGAACTCCCTCTGGTACCCACGGGTAGCGCGTGGTGATGCGCTGATGCCGCCACGTGTCGCCCGCCACCAGCGTGACCTCGTGCGCGCGCGCCCAGTGGTCGATCAAGCTGTAATGCTTGGCCCAAGACGCACAGTCCGGGTTGTGGTAGTGCTGATGGAGCAGGACGATGTGCATGAACCGGACGTTCGGCCTGGCGCAGGCAGGACGGGGCGGGTGGAGGCGTCGGAAAGACGAAGTTACACGCTTGCGGTGGGCTCGCAGCCGGAGGGCCCGTGAAGAGCGTGGGAGCGCGTCGGTGCAGGTGCAGCGCGGAAGCAAGGACAGAGAACCTCGCTGGACGCCGTGGGCGCGAGCACTGTGAAAGGTGAGGGTATTTAAGAGCCGCGCGGGAGGCGAGCGGGTGTTTGTCCAGTGCGATGTGTACTTTTACAGCCTTAGGCCAGGTTTATGCGCAGCCTCTCGCGCATCCGGCTCGGCAGGCGTCCACGGAGCTTTTCCGCCCATTACGCAGCACCTGATCCTGCTTTCGCCCCTCGCGCTGCTGCGCGATTGACCGATCCATATGGCTCTGACACACAATCCCAACGGCACACCCAACATCCAGCGTGTGCGTGCCGGCATCGTGCCCGGTGTGATGCCCTCCTCTGAAACAGAGGACGAGATTTCCCTGGCCGATCTGTTCGCCACGCTCGTCAAGGGCAAGTGGATCATCCTGAGCGCGTTCCTGGTGGTGCTGGCTGCCGTGGCCCTCTACACGTTCACGCGCGCGCCGCTCTACGAAACCAGCAGCCTGCTCTACATCAACAGCCAGAGCTCGACGCCCCAGCTTACCGAGGTGCTCGGCCTCAACCTCAACAACAACGAGGTGGACAATGAGATCGAGATTCTGCGCTCGCGCACCATTGCGCACCGGGTGGCGGGCCGGCTGCTGACGTTGCAGGAGGTGCCCGGCACGGGCACGCCGCTCGCCTCGATCCACGACGACGACGGCACGCTGCTTTCCGAGCGCGACATCGTCGAAAAGCTCCAGGAGGACATCATCACGATCCGCCCGGTCAGCCGCGACGTGGACATGATCCGGGTGTGGGCGCGCAGCACGATTCCTGAAGAGGCCGCCCTCATCGCCGACCTCTACGCTGAGGAGTACCTGGACTACAACCGGCGGCAGGAGCGCCAGCGCTTCCGCATCACGCGCGAGTTCATCACCGATCAGCTCGGCGGCGTGGACTCGACGCTGAGCGAGATCGAGCAGGAGTACATCACGTTCCAGAGCCAGGAGCAGGTGGTGGCCCCCGAACTGGAAGCGGAACAGCTCTACCTTCAGATCAGCGAGTTGCAGCGCCTGCGCCTCGACCTGCAGTCCAAGTTGCAGGCCGCGCAGGCCCAGATCAAGGGCTACGAGGCCGAATTGAACCGCGTGGTGCCCGGCCTGGCCTCGCGCATCGCCTCGCTCGACGACGCCGTGATCGCGCGTCTCAAGCTCGTGATCGCCGAGCAGCAGGCCAAGCTCGACGCGCTCTACGCCCAGAACCCCGGCGTGCGCACGCAGACGCCTACACCGCCCGAGGTGCAGAGGCTGCGCAACGAAATCGCCTCGCTCACCGAGCAGGTGGAGCAGCGTTCGCAGCAGCTCGCTGCCTCGCTTATCGAGGGGCAGACGCTGGGGGCTTCGCCGGGCACCACGCCCAGCGCCCTGTACGCGCCCGTGCAGGAACTCAGCCAGCAGCTCATCGCCCGGCGCATCGAAGCCGAGGGCCTTGCCGCCAGCCTGGGCGTCGTCGAGCGCAGCCTGGCCTCTTTCCAGGCCAACTTCAGCCGCCTGCCCGACCAGAACGTCAACCTGCAACGGCTCAACCGCAACCTCGACCTGAGCCAGCAAACGTACCTCGAATACCAGAAGCAGCTCCAGCAGGCCCGCGCCGCCGAGCAGTCCGAGATCGGCTACGTTTCCATCGTAGACAAGGGGCAGGTGCCCGATGAGCCCGTGAGTCCGCGCGTGCCGATGAACCTGCTGCTGGGTACCATCCTGGGACTCATGCTGGGCGTGGGTCTGGCGCTGATGCGCTCGGCGCTCGACAACCGCATCCGCCGCCCCGAAGACCTGCGACGCAAGGGCTTCTCGGTGCTTTCTGTCGTGCCAGACATGCGCCGCCTCGTCAAACTCGACTTCGACGGGCGTGACCGCGTGACGGTGGACGGGCACTCGTATTCGACGAGTCTCATCACCCTGCTCAACCCGCTCTCGCCCGTTGCCGAGAGTTACCGAAAGCTGCGCACCAGCATCCAGTTCAGCCGCCCCGACACCCCCATCAAGGTGCTCTCGCTGACGAGCCCGGGGCCGGGTGAGGGCAAGAGCGTGACGGCCATGAACCTGGCCATCTCGATGGCCCAGTCGGGCCGGCGCACCGTGTACGTGGACACCGACCTGAGGCGCCCCAGCGGCCACAAGCTGATGGGCGTGCAGCGCGAGCCGGGCCTGGTGGATTTGCTGTTCGAGTCGTCGCTCTCCGCCATTGAATCCTACCGCACCGAGACGGATAACCTCTACGTCATCCCGGCCGGCAGCCGCTCCTCCAACCCTTCCGAGCTGATCGGGTCGCGGCGGATGAAGGAAATCGTCACGTACCTGCGCGATCACTTCGACTTCGTCATCCTCGACACGTCCCCCGTGCTGGCGGTGACGGATGCGCAGCTCGCGGCCATGCTTTCGGACGCCACGCTGCTCGTCACGTCGGCAGCGGAAACGACGATTCAGAGCCTGGAGCGTAGCGCTGAAGCGCTTCACGACATTGGCGCGGAAGTTGTTGGCGTGGTGCTCAACCGGTTCGACGCTCAGGCAGCCTACGGTGGGTACGGGTACGGGTATGGTTACGGGTATGGCTACGGCTACGGAGAGTACAGCGAATTCACCGAACCCAACACGACCCTGAACTAATGCCGCGCGCTTCTCCGATGATCTCTTTTGTCCTGTCCATGCGCGTTGCCTTTTTCGCTCTGCTCGCGCTCGCGTCTGTCCCCGCTGTATCGGCCCAAGTTTTCCAGTACGAGCGTTCGCTCTACTCGTCGGGTGGGTACTACAAGTACACCGAAACGGGCGACCTCGCGGTGCGGGCCCAGGCCTGGGGGGCGGTGCGCTATCCCGGCCTGCACGAAATGCCCCAGGGCACGCGCCTCTCGACGCTGCTCTCGCTTGCCGGCGGCCCCAACCTCATCGAGCGGCGGCGGCAGGACGAGCGCACGCTCGTCGTCCGGTTTTACCACACCGGCGCGGAGGGAGAAATGCGCCTGGTTTTTGAACAATCCATGACGAACGAGCTGTCGGCCCTTCAGCAGGACCCGGTTTTGCAGGAAGGCGACGTGCTCGTGGTGGACTCGGTCGTGCGGCTGGGCTACACCTGGCGCGACTACGTGCCCATCGCCAGTGGACTCATCTCGGCTGCTGTGCTCGTGGTGCAGCTTCTCAAATAGCACGCTCGGCTGCCGAGCGCGTATCGCCTTTTCCAACCAATCAACCAGTATTCATGAACATCGCAGTTGTAGGTACCGGCTACGTGGGCCTCGTCTCCGGGACGTGCTTTGCCGAAATGGGCAACCAGGTTACCTGCGTAGATATTGACGAGCAGAAGGTCGAGAAGCTGCGCGGCGGCAAAGTGACCATCTACGAACCCGGCCTCGAAGTGCTTTTCGAGCGTAACCTGCGTGAGGGCCGCCTCCACTTCACGACCGACCTCACCGAGGCCGTCGAAAACGGCGAGATCATCTTTCTCGCCCTGCCGACGCCGCCGCAGGAAGATGGCTCGGCCGACCTGTCGTACGTGCTCGGTGTGGGCCGCCAGATTGCCGGCCTGCTCAAGAGCGGCAAGTACGGCTACCGCATCCTCGTCAACAAGAGCACCGTGCCCGTCGGCACCGCCGACCGTGTGCGCGAGGTGCTCGAAAAGGAAGGCCTCACTGCCGGAGAAGACTTCGACGTGGTTTCCAACCCCGAATTCCTGCGCGAAGGCGTGGCCGTGGACGACTTCCTCAAGCCCGACCGCGTCGTCATCGGCACGCGCAGCGAAAAGGCGGCGCAGTTGA